>JAVJPD010000039.1:0-6538 GCA_040216475.1 Rhodospirillales bacterium | reverse complement strand
GGGGCGGTAGTAGCGCCGCCCGCCGCCCCGCTTCAGCGGTTTGACGCTCGGAAACTTGGATTCCCAAAAGCGCAGGACGTGCTGGGGCAGATCGAGT
This sequence comes from Rhodospirillales bacterium, assembly GCA_040216475.1. Lineage (GTDB taxonomy): Bacteria > Pseudomonadota > Alphaproteobacteria > Rhodospirillales > CALINB01 > CALINB01. The sequence goes on along the minus strand of JAVJPD010000039.1, from coordinate 6,441 downwards.
TCGGCCGCGACTTCGCTGATGGTCCGGAATGCGGCGGCGGATTTCTTGCCCCGGCGGGCAGAAATCTGATTCTCAGCCGGGACAGCCATGATCAAACGGTCGATCCGGGCCGGCGTTGTTCGTTGATGCGGTTTTTAAGAACCTGCGAGGGCCGGAAGACCAGCACCTTGCGGGGCAGAATCGGCACCTCTTCTCCGGTCTTGGGGTTGCGGCCGATCCGTTGGCCTTTGCGGCGCACGGAAAAGCTGCCGAAGGAAGAAATTTTGACCGTATCGCCGCGTGCTAACGCATCCGATACCAGGTTCAAAACGGACTCCAAAAGATCGGCGGATTCGTTCCGGGAAAGCCCAACCTCCTGATAGACCGATTCACCAAGTTGCGCGCGTGTGACCGTTTTTCCCATCAGTCGTTTCCTTTGTCTGACCCTACCCTCCCGAGAATAAACGAAGCCTATCGTTCCGCGAAAGTTGCGTCAATATCAAAGGGATGAAAGATGAATTTCACACCGTTTCAGAAGTGAAATGCTGCGCGGAAAGAAACCCGGCGCGAATCGAGCGCCGAATCGACCGGCCGCATCTACCGGCCGCATCTACCAGCCACATCTACCAGCCGACGAGGGCCGCGCCCCAGGTGAAGCCCGCGCCCATGGCTTCCATCAGCACGAGATCGCCGCGTTGAATCCGCCCGTCCTTGACGGCGACGTCGAGCGCCAGCGGTATCGAGGCGGCCGAGGTGTTCGCGTGTTTGTCGACGGTGACGACAACGCGCTCGGCGGGTATTTTCAATTTTTTCGCGGTGCCGTCGATAATGCGCTTGTTCGCCTGATGCGGCACCAGCCAATCGATATCCTCGTATTGCAGGCCGTTGGCCTCCAGCGCCTCGTCGACGATGGACGAGAGATTGGCGACGGCATGGCGGAAGACTTCGCGGCCTTCCATGCGAACGTGTCCGACGGTGCCGGTCGACGACGGGCCGCCGTCGGCGTGCAGAAGTTCGGTCTGCTTGCCGTCGGAATGAAGGTGGGTCGAGAGGATACCGCGGTGCTTGTTGCTGCGGCGCTCCGCCGGATCTCCGGGGGAGTTATCCTCGAAGGCGTGTACCAGTACGGCGCCCGCGCCGTCGCCGAACAGGACGCAGGTGCCTCGGTCGTCCCAGTCGACGAGCTTGGAAAACGTTTCGGCGCCGATCACCGCGATCGATTTCGCCTGCCCCGCCTTGATGAAGTTGTCGGCGATCGACAATGCGTAGATGAACCCCGAGCAGACGGCCTGTACGTCGAAGGCGGCGCCGTTCTTCAGACCGAGCATCGACTGCACTTTCGTCGCCGTCGCCGGGAAGGTCTTGTCGGGTGTCGTCGTCGCGAGTATCACGAGATCGATATCGGCGGCATTGGCGCCGGCGTGTTCGATGGCGTTATAGGCGGCCTTGTAGGCAAGATCGGAGGTCATTTCTCCGTTGGCGACGATATGGCGTTCCTTGATGCCCGTGCGCGCAACGATCCATTCATCGGAGGTATCGAGCGTTTCCGCCAGCTCTTCGTTGGTAACGACGCGTTCGGGCAGATAGGAGCCGCATCCGACGATTTCGGAACGAATGGTCATCCGTTGGCGACCGCTTGTTGTTCTTGCACCATTACCTCACCGAGTTTTCCGTAGTCTTTTTTGATGTCTTCGTTGACGCCTTGTGTGACGAGTTGTGCCGCGACCCGGATGGCGTTGGCGAAACCGAAGGCGTCCGTACCGCCGTGACTTTTCACGCAAATGCCGTTCAACCCCAAGAGCATCGCGCCATTATAGCGGCGCGGGTCGAGATGGGCACGCAACTTGGTGAGCGCCGGCTTGGCCATGAGCGCCCCGAAACGGGCGGGCCATGAGTCCAAAAGCGCCTGTTTCAGGAAAAACGTGTACATTTTGGCCGTTCCTTCGATGGTTTTCAGCGCCACGTTACCGGTAAAACCGTCCGTGACGATGATGTCCACCGTGCCGGAACCGATGTCGTCGCCCTCGACGAAACCATAGAAGCGGATCGGCAGGCTCGATTCCTGCAGAATCGCCGCCGCCTTCTTGACCGCCTCGTTCCCCTTCACGCCCTCGACGCCGATGTTCAGGATGCCGATGGAAGGTTCTTCCTTGCCCAGCACGTTGCGGGCGTACACCTCGCCCATGACGGCGAATTGGACCAGGTGGTTGGCCGTGCAGATCACGTTGGCGCCGAGATCGAGCATGACGGTTTCGCCGCGCTGGGTCGGCAAGGAGGCCGCGATGGCCGGCCGGTCGATGCCGGGCAGCGTTTTCAAAACGAACTTCGCCATGGCCATCAGCGCGCCGGTGTTGCCGGCGGAAACGATGCCGTCCGCCTGGCCGTCGGCGACGGCATTGATGGCGAGACGCATGCTCGAGTTGCGGCCCGCCCTTAAGGCAATGGCCGGCTGGGTGTCGTTGCCGATGGCTTCGTCGGTGTGAAAAATTTGCGAGACTTCGCCGACGCGCGGAAACTTGTCGAGAATGGGGTTGATCTTTTCCCGGTCGCCGAACAGCAGGTAGTTGACGTCGGGCATCTGTTTCAATGCCGTGTTGACGCCAGCAATCACCATGTTGGGCGAGTTATCGCCCCCCATTGCGTCCAAGGAGAGAGTCAGGCGGTTCGACAAAAAAGGATTTCCCCCGTGTTCGAAGAAGCCTTTTTAGGCGGCGTCGTTCGCGGTGGTAATCTCTCGGTCTTTATAATACCCGCAAGCGTTGCACACGTGATGCGGCTGCTTCAATTCACCGCACTTCGGACATTCCTGATAAGCCGCCGCCTTCAAGCTATCGTGCGAACGACGCTGGTTGCGACGGGACCGGGTAACTTTTCTCTTTGGCACGGCCATTGGCGTGTCCTCATTGTTACTAGTTATAGCTTGGCGCGAAAAACGCCCGACTAGATACCCAATATTAATGGCTCGGGCAAGAAGCTAGCGATTATTTTCCGAACCGCCCTTCAACCGGGCCAAGGCGGCAAAAGGCCCGGAATCCCGGTCATTGCCGCCGCCTTCCCGGCCGGAATCCCCGGCCAGGCCTTGAAATTCCGCGCCGGGAGTCCTGGGAAAGGGGTCGATTTCGAGGGCCAACTGCTCGGCGACGGCCTCGCCCAGATCGATCATGCCGTGCTCGACCGGCTCGGGCGGTTCGTCTTCCTCGATGCCGCCCAGATCGATTTCCCGGCCCTCCTCCTCTTCCGCGAACAGACTGTAATTCCGAATCACCGCCGCTTCAATCGCCGAGGGCACCGGCGCCAACGTCACAACGCATAATTGAACGACCTTTGCGTGCAAGGTTCCCTCGACGTGGATATCGCCTTTCGCCCGGTCGAACGTCACAATGAGATTCGCCGTCAGTTTGCCGACCGCCTCGATGCCGAAGCGTTCGGCGAGGCGCGCGCGTTCTTCGGGTTTGGCTTCGAGGACGACGGCGGTTTCACCGTCGGCGAGCCGGTCGATTTCGACGACCCGAGAAAACTCCGGCTTATGCGAATCGGCTTTGACGCGTTTATTCATGGCTCTCAACCTTGTTGCTCTCAACCTTGGCGGATGCCGTGCGAGGGTGACGGTTCTCCGAACGCGATGCTACCCGTCATCAGCGCTTCGGTCGATTGCCCGGCCAGCGTTTGCGTTTCCCGGATCATATAGTCGGCGATCGCGGTCAGGCTTTCCGGGGCAGGTTCGCCGTGACGGAAAAGATTGCGCTTGAGCGCATCCATCAACGCCTGCTGCGATGCTTGACGCGGCGTCGCGAGCAAGGCTTGCTCATAGGCGACGATCCGTCCCTGAAAGGCCGACGTCATCTTTCGAATTCTCTTGCCGACAGCCAAATCCCCGACTCCGAGTTCGCGCAAATTTTGATCCATGTCCGCGAACATCAGATCGAACACTTCCTGCGCCAGCCCGGCCGTTCGGGGACGGTCCCCTTTCAGGCGGTAGAGCGCCAGGAAAACATGGATGGCGATCATGTCAAAGCGGCCGTCGACGGTATCGGGCACGCTGCCCTCGCCGTAGAATCCGGGCTGCCGGGCCTGGGCGACGCAGGCTCGATACAGCGCCAGGGCGGCCGCCTTCTCCGGAGATTTTCTAAAAAAATCAAGGACTTTCAAGGTTTTCTCCGGGCACGCATTGACAACGCCGGGGGCTCGATGTCATGTATTCTACCGATTTCGGACGCAACGGGCGCTTAATACAGCAACCGCGCCGAATATGAAACGGCCAAGCGTTTTACCCGGCTTTTTACGGATCGGGGCGAAAACGGGTCGATGGCTTTTGGTTGGATCGCATGAAACATTCCGCTTTTCGACTCTTCGCGTGTGTGCTGATCGCTTCCGCGGTCGCGTCTTGCGGCTCCCGTTTGTCGGTACACGGCAGCATCGTGGACCCGCAAAAGCTTTCCGAAGTCAAGTCCGGCCAAATGACCCGCCAGGAAGTTCAGGAAATTCTCGGCTCCCCGTCGAGCAAGGCCGTGTTCGATCAGGAATCCTGGTACTACATCAGTTCGAAAACCTCCTCCTTCGCCTTTTTTGAACCGAAATTTCTTGAGCGCAATGTCGTGATCGTCCGGTTCGACAAAAAAGGCGTCGTCAGCAAAGTCGAAAAACTGGATTTGAAGGACGGCCGCAAGGTCCAGATCGTCGAGCGCACGACCCCGACCAAGGGCAAGGAATTCACCTTCATCGAACAGGTGGTCGGCAACGTCGGCCGGTTCACCGGCGGCCTCAACAAGCAAGCCCAGTAGACCTTCCGCTTTTTTTAAGAGGATAAGCCGCCCGCCCCGTGCGAGGCAGGCGGCCCTTTCCGCATGCTATCCGGCGAGGATCGCCAGCAGCAGAGTGGCGACGATGTTGATGATCTTGATCATCGGATTGATCGCCGGTCCGGCCGTATCCTTGTAGGGATCGCCGACCGTGTCGCCGGTGACGGCCGCCTTATGGGCATCCGAGCCCTTGCCGCCGTAGTTGCCGTCCTCGATGTATTTCTTGGCGTTGTCCCAGGCGCCGCCGCCCGAGGTCATCGAGATGGCGACGAACAGGCCGGTGACGATGGTGCCGAGCAGCATCGCGCCGACCGCCGAGAAGGCCGCGGATTGGCCCGCGATCAGCAGGATCACGACATACATCACGATGGGCGCCAGAACCGGCAGCATCGACGGAACGATCATTTCCTTGATCGCGGTCTTGGTCAGCATGTCGACGCACTTGCCGTATTCGGGCTTGCCGGTGCCTTCCATGATGCCGGGGATTTCCTTGAACTGGCGGCGGATTTCAACCACCAGTTCGCCGCCGGCGCGGCCGACGGCCATCATGCCCATCGAGCCGAACAGGAACGGCAGCATACCGCCGATGAACAGCCCGACCACGACGTACGGATCTTCCAGACGGAACGTCACCTCCAGGTTCGGGAAATAGTGCTTGAGGTCCTGGGTGTAGGCGGCGAACAGAACCAGCGCGCCGAGGCCCGCCGAGCCGATCGCGTACCCCTTGGTCACCGCTTTCGTGGTGTTGCCGACGGCGTCGAGGGCGTCGGTGGTGTTGCGCACATCCTCGGGCAGCTCGGCCATTTCGGCGATGCCGCCCGCGTTGTCGGTTACCGGGCCGTAGGCGTCGAGCGCGACCACGATACCGGCCAAGGACAACATCGTCGTTGCCGCGACCGCCAGGCCGAACAGGCCGGCGGCGATATAGGAGACGATGATGCCGCCGCAGATCACGACCACCGGCAGGGCCGTCGCTTCCATCGAGATCGCGAGGCCTTGGATGATATTGGTGGCATCGCCCGTCACGGAGGACTTGGCGACGCTTTGCACCGGACGGTACGGCGTGCCGGTGTAGTATTCCGTGATCCAGACGATCAGGCCCGTTACCGCCAGACCGGCGAACGCGCTGATGAGAAGCTGGGTGCCGGTGATCGATTTACCGGCCATCGAATAGGCCAGGTCGAACTTCAGCAGCCAACCGGTCAAGCCGGCGATCAGGATCGCCGAGACGACGGCGCAGACGATGAAGCCTTTATAGAGCGCGCCCATGATGCTGTTGTTCGAGCCGAGCTTGACGAAGAAGGTGCCGATCACGGAAGCCACGATACAGACGGCGCCGATGGCCAACGGATAGACCATCATCAGCGTCTGCGTATGGCCGGTGAAGAAAATGGCTCCGAGCAGCATGGTCGCCACCACCGTCACGGCGTAGGTCTCGAACAGGTCGGCAAGATCGAAGCCGGCATTCCCGAGGACGATCCGCGCAATCCGGGCGTGATCGCCGACAACGTCGGCGACAACGTCGGCGACTGCGCCGGCATGGCGGCCGACCTGTTCGAGACCTACGCCGTGACGGTGGTGGCGACCATGCTGCTCGGAGCCATTTTCTTCACCGGCCATACGCAGACGCTGATGATGGTCTATCCGTTGGCCATCGGCGCCG
>JAVJPD010000038.1:0-12793 GCA_040216475.1 Rhodospirillales bacterium | reverse complement strand
TTTCGATTGGATCGACGTCACCTTGAAGGACGGCAATACGCTCACCAGCGAAAAAGTCTCGCGCGCCAAGGGCCATGCCCATAACCCGATCGAATCCGACGAACTGTGGGTCAAGTTCGACGATTGCCTGAGCGAGGCCTTCGAGCCCTCGAGGCGCCGCGCGCTGTTCGACAAGCTGCAAAACATCGAATCCCTTTCTTCCCCCCGCGCCCTCTATCAATGAAAGAAGAACCGAGCCGATGAGCACCGTACAGCAACTGATGGATCTTTCCGGGCGCGTGAGCATCGTTACCGGCGGCGGCGCGGGGCTCGGCTATCAGATGGCGACCGCGCTCGCCGAAGCGGGTTCCCATATCGTGATCTGTTCGCGCACCGTGGAAAAATGCGAAACCGCGGCGCAGGAGATCGAAAAACTCGGCGTCAAGGTGCTGGCGATGACGTGCGACGCCTCGAAGGAAGATCAGATCGAGGCGCTCAAGGACGCGGTGATGGACACGTTCGGCCGCGCCGACGTGCTGGTGAACAACGCCGGGCGCGCCTGGTTCGCGCCGCCCGAGGAAACGCCCTTGGACAAATGGCAATACGTGATGGACCTCAATATCACGGGGACGTTTCTGTGCGCGCAGATTTTCGGCCGCGTGATGATCGAACAAAAGCGCGGCAAGATCATCAACATCGCCTCCGTCTCGGGCCTGCGCGGCAAGAACCCGAAGGTGCACAACGCGATTTCCTACAACACCAGCAAGGGCGCGGTGGTGAACATGACCCGCGATCTCGCGGTCAAGTGGGCCCCCTACAACATTCACGTCAATGCCATTGCACCGGGTTTCTTCCTGGCGAGCCGCAACCAGGGCCGGTTCGAGGAACGCAAGGAGCAGATTTTAGGCGAAATCCCCCTGCACCGCCCCGGCGGGCCGGACGATCTCAAGGGGCCGGTGGTGTTCCTGGCATCGGACGCATCCGACTTCGTCACCGGCACGATATTGTCCGTCGATGGCGGCGTGACGGCCTGGTAGAAGATAAAAAACCGAAAACAAGGAGACCGCACGACATGGAAGGCCCGCACGGAGACGACCGAGCCCTCTTTCAATTGCCCCCGGACATCGTCGAGTACCGGGACATGGCGCGCAAGATCGTCGAGAAGGAACTGCTGCCGCTCGAGCAGGATTACTTAAAAAGTCCGCACGCGGGCTACGGCCTGCAGCCGATCACGAATCTGCGCAAGGCGTTTCCGAAGGAAACCGTCGATAGGCTCTTTAAAATGTCGAAGGACACCGGGCTCTGGTACCTGATGGTACCGGAATCCCACGGCGGCAGCGGGCTGTCGATGCTGGCGCAAATGGCGATGGTCGAGCAGTTCATGTACACCGCCGTGCCGTTTCCGTTCGTGAACGTGCCCAACATTCTTTACAACTGCGTGGGCGAGCAGGCCGAAAAATATCTCAAGCCCGTGATCGAAGGCGAGAAGGTGCACTGTTTCGCGCAGACCGAGCCGCAGGCCGGCTCCGATCCCGGCGGCATGATGAAGACGGCGGCCGTCAAGGACGGCACGGACTGGGTGCTGAACGGCACCAAGATGTGGATCTCGGGCGCCGCGGAAGCGGATTTCCTCATGGTGCAGGCCGTGACCGATCCGGAGAAGCGCCAGCGCGGCGGCATCACCATGTTCATCGTCGATCGCGACAACCCGGGCGTGACGATCGAGGAGCCGGGCATTTCGACCTGGCTCGGCCCGACGCCGACCACCTATATCGTGCATTTCGAAAACTGCCGGGTAAGCGAGGCCAACGTGCTCGGCGAGGTCGGCAAGGGCTTCTCTCTCGGCCAGCAATGGCTGACGATTCACGACCGGCTGATGCGCGGGCCCTATTCGCTGGGCAAGATGCAGCGCGCCTTCGACATGTGCATCGACTGGGCCAAGAACCGCGTCACCTTCGGAAAACCCATCGCCGAGCGCCAGGCGATCCAGTGGAAGATCGTCGACATGTACACCGACATCAGCGCCCTGCGCTCGCTGCTCTACGAAATGGCCTCGCGCGCGGATTCGGGCGAGGACGTGCGGGTGCAATCCGCGATGGTGAAACTGTGCGCGAGCGATTGGGGCACGCGCTGCCTCGATCACGCGATCCAGATTCACGGCGCCATGGGCGAGGCGAGCGAACTGCCGCTGACCTTGTTCTACCGTTACGTCCGCCACTTCCAGATCGGCGGCGGCACCAGCGAAATTCAGCGCCACATCATCGCGCGCAGCCTTCTCAAGGGATAAAGGGGACACAGCCATGGATTTACGATTGAAGGGCAAACGCTGCCTGGTGACCGGCGCCAGCCGGGGCATCGGCGAATGTGCCGCCGAAATGCTGGCGGCCGAGGGCTGCAAGGTCACGGTGGTGGCGCGGCGCGAAAATCTGTTGAAGGAACTCGCCGAACGCATCGAGGCGGCGGGCCACGAGCGCCCGACCGTCATCGTCGCCGACGTGACCGCGCCGGGCGCGCCGGAGAAAATCCGCGACGCGGCGTACGCCGCGATGGGCGGCGTCGATATCCTGGTGAACTCCGCCGGCGGCTCGCGCCCGACCGAATGGAACGCGCCCGAAGAAGAATGGACCGAAGGCATGATGCTCAACTTCACCGCGCTTCGGCGCCTGACCACGGTGCTGGTGCCCGACATGCAAAAGAACAAGTACGGACGCATCATCAACATCACCGGCAGCGTGGAGCCGCGCGAGGTCAACATCGCGAACGCGGCGAAGTCGGCGGTGCACGCCTGGTCGAAGGGCCTGTCGCGCACGGTCGGGATCGATGGCATTACGGTGAACTCGATCTCGCCCGGACGCATCAAGACCGAACAGATCATGCAGCGCCGCCATCCCGACCCGGTCGAGCGCGAGGACTTCATCAAGAAGAACATTCCGGTCGGCTATTTCGGCGAGCCCGAGGATTTGGTCTGCCTGATCGTCTTTCTATCGTCGCCGGTCGCGCGCTACATCACCGGCGAGCTGTTCCACGTCGACGGCGGCATGAAACGCTTCGCGCATTAATCCCGGAGACTTATCATGTCAGACACCCTCAATCCTCCCGCCTTGAATCCGGGAGACGTACCGGTCAAGACCGGCACCCGCTACCCGGACGGCATGAAAGGCGCGTCCGAGGCGCGCGAGAAGCGTGCGCTGGGCGATGCCCTCGGGCTCAAGAACTTCGGCGTCAATCTGGTGCGCGTGAAGCCGGGCACGGAAACCTCGATCCGCCACTGGCACAGCAAGCAGGACGAGTTCATCTACGTGCTGCAAGGCGAGCTGACCCTGATCACCGACGCGGGCGAGCAGGTCCTCACCACCGGTATCGCCGCCGGTTTTCCGGCCGGCAGCCCGAACGGCCATTGCCTGGTCAACCGCTCCGAGCGGGATGCGTTTTACATCGAGGTCGGCGACCGCACGCCGGGCGACGAGACGACCTATTCGGACGTGGATATGGAAAAACGCTGGATCGACGGCAAGGAAGCGTTCGTGCGCAAGGACGGCACGATACTGAAAGCGCTGGGCTGACCGAACGCCCTCGAATGACGGCCGGGTCTTGATCGAGATCATCGCGGTTCTTTGCCGTTTTGCTACCGTGTCGCCGGATAATCGAGAGGTGACACCGCATGAACAAAGAACCGGACCCGGTCGTCGAAACGTTTTTCGACCCCGCGACCTATACCTTTACCCATATCGTCGTCGATCCCGCCCGGGAGCATTGCGCGATCATCGATTCCGTCCTGGATTTCGATCCCAAGTCGGGCCGGACCGCGAACAAGTCGGCCGACGATGTCATCGCGTTCGTGGAAAAACACAAACTTAAAGTCGACTGGGTCCTCGAAACCCACGCCCACGCCGATCATCTGACGGCCGCGCCCTATCTCAAGGAAAAGCTCGGCGGCAAGACGGGCATCGGCGAGCACATCGCCACGGTGCAGAAGACCTTCAAAAAAATCTTCCATGCCGAAGCGGACTTCGCCACCGACGGCTCGCAATTCGATCATCTCTTCCGTGACGGCGAGGAATTCCCGATCGGCGCCTTAAAAGCCAGGGTCATCCATACGCCGGGCCATACGCCGGCGTGCATCACCTACGTGATCGGCGATGCCGCCTTCATCGGCGACACCCTGTTCATGCCCGATTACGGCACGGCGCGGGCTGATTTTCCCGGCGGCGAGGCGAAGACGCTGTATACATCGATCCGAAAAATTCTTTCCCTGCCGCCGCAGACCCGATTGTTCCTGTGTCACGATTACATGCCGGGCGGCCGCGATGTCGCCTGGGAAACCTCGGTCGCCGAGCAAAAGGCGAAAAACACCCACGTACACGACGGCGTCGGCGAGGCCGAGTACGTCAAAATGCGAACCGAACGCGACAAGACCCTCGCCATGCCGGTGCTGATCCTGCCGTCGATTCAAATCAACATGCGCGCCGGTCATTTCCCGCCGCCGGAGGATAACGGCGTTTCCTATCTCAAACTTCCCCTGAACCTCTTATAGGAATCTGCGCCATGGCCATGCCGGATTACGACATCGTCATCGTGGGCGGCGGCGCCGGCACAAAAGCCTGGTTCGACGTGACGCAAAAGGACGGCTCGATCCGGCGCGAGGAAAGATCGTTCGACATGATCCACGTGGTGCCGCCGCAATGCGCGCCGGACTTCGTGCGGCACAGCCCGCTCGCCGATTCCGCCGGCTGGTTCGCGGTCGATCCGGCGACCATGCGCCATCCCAAATACGAGAATATCTTCGCCCTCGGCGACGTCGCCTCGGCGCCCAACCCGAAAACCGCCGCCGCCGTGCGCAAACAATCGCCTGTCGAGTGTCGTCAGCAATGTCCTGACGACACTCGACAGGCAGGCAGGCCGGGCCGTGTACGACGGGTACGGCGCCTGTCCGTTGACCGTCGAACGGGGCAAGGCGATCCTGGCCGAGTTCGGCTACGAGGGCAAACTGCTGCCGACCTTTCCCTTGAAGCCCACCGTTCCGCGATGGATCTGGTGGATACTCAAGGCCAAGCTCTTGCCGTATCTCTATTGGGACGTTCTGCTGAAGGGACGCGAATGGCTGGCCCAACCCAAACTTCGCAATCCGGGCACGTAAGACGGCCGCATCATCGGCTCACACGATAACCGGCTCGATTTCGTTTTCCAGGGCTTCCCACTTCGGAATGCGCACGGTGCGGTTGGTGAACTGCGCCACACCGTCGTCCTCGATCTCCTTGATCGTGCGCGACACGGTCTCGGGGCGGACGCCGATCAAATCGGCAAGGTAGCGCCGGTTCACGGGCAGTTCCAAAACGATATCGTTTTGCCGGGTGGACAAAGCCGTGCGCTTTTTCAATTCACTGATGAAATAGGCCAGGCGGGCCCGCACCGGCAGGGTCTTGCTCTGAAAATTCTTTTCGTCCGCTTCGTGCAGCCGCACCAACGTCAATTTCAGCAGCTTGAACATCAGGGCCGGTTGAGCGTCGAGCATTTTCGTGAACGCCGACTTGCCGATGAACCCGATCCGGGACGGCTTGATGCATTCGGCGCTGCCGCAGCACGCCCGTGCGACCAAAAGCAATTCGAAACCGAACGGCTGGCCGGGATAGACCAGATGCAAAAGCGCCGAACTGCCGTCCGCATTGGTTTTGCGCACGCCCACCAAGCCGCTTTCGAGATAATAGATTCCCCGGCACTCGTCGCCGTCGAAGAATACGGCGCTGCCCGGCACGTATGTCCGATACGTCATCGCGGACGTCAATTCCTCGAATTCGGAGACATCCGAATCGATCGGCTTATCAAGTTCTTTTGAATGTCTTCGCGGTTGACTTAACCCGCCGGCACCGGCCCGTACTTGCATCCTCCGATCCTCCTGCTTCGTTTCGAAGAATTCCCTTATCGGGATTGTTCGCACCCGTTATATCTTATCCGTTCTTGACAGAATAATCATATTTTCGTATATTTGCAACTGTGAAAATTGCCATGAATCTGAACGACATGACCCTTGCGGCCGAGCGTGTCAGCGACCTGATGAAGTCGCTCGCGCATAAAAATCGTCTTTTGATTTTGTGCCACCTGATCGAACAGGAACACTCGGTCGGCGAACTCGCCCGTCTGCTCAAGGTTCGGGACCAGGCGATGTCGCAGCAACTGTCGCTGCTCCGGAAAGACGGGCTCGTGCAATCCCGCCGCGACGGACAGACGGTTTATTACTCCATCGCCCGGGACGACATCCACGACCTGATGGCGTTTCTGCATAAAACCTATTGCGAATCCAACGTGGCCGCCCAGTAAATACGCCGTTCGTAAACGGCCTTCATCTCTTCCGAGCCTTGACCTAACTCAATGCCGCGCGCTCCGGGCGCGGCTATAACCGGTGCATCGTCATCGGGACCGGAGGCACCATCGATGGAGTATTTACGGGAAAAAGCCTGGTCGCCCTACGTCGCCGGCGTGATCATCGGGTTGCTGCAAATTCCGGCGTTCCTTTTGATCCAAACGGCGCTCGGCGCGTCGTCGTCCTACGTTTCCGTCGCCGCCTATATCGCCGCCGTGTTCGACCCCGCCGTCGAACAGATTTCGTACTTCAAGAAACACATGACCGATTTGAAATACGCGTGGCAGACCGCCCTCGTCGTCGGCATCGCCGTGGGTGCGTTCCTGTCGATGCGTCTTTCGGGCGCCACGCGCGAGACCGTCTCGCCCGTCTGGCGCCAGGCGGCGAACATCCAAACCCCGCAGGCCCGGATGATCATGGGCTTCATCGGCGGCTTCGTGCTGCTGTTCGGGGCGCGGCTCGCCGGCGGCTGCACCAGCGGACACGGCCTGTCGGGCATGGCGCAGCTCGCCGCCAGTTCGACGATAGCCGTGATCGCCATGTTCGCCGGCGGCATCGCCACCGCCTTCTTCCTGCGCAAACTCTAGAGCCGGTCATGGTTAGTCGGAATCAGCATTTTGGCCCATGCCAAACGATTGGCAACCAGCGATCCGACAACCATGTGAATCGGCTCTACATTATTGATATAGATCGGATTCACATGATTTATCGGAACCGAATGAGGGTTCCGATAAGTCACGATCCGATCTAGGAGGAGACGCGTTATGGGATTGATCGAAAACGTCATCATCGGCCTGCTCATGGGCATCGTGTTCGGCGTCGCCCTGGAAAAAAGCCGCGTGTTCGAGCCCGGCGTCATCGTCGGGCAAATGCAGCTGCGCAATTTCATCATGCTGAAGGTGTTTTTGACCGCCGTGGTCACCGGGTTGGCGATCCTGATCGTTCTCACCGCGACCGGCCAGGCGAAACTTTCCCCCAAGGCGGTCGACTACTTCGGCAACATCGTCGGCGGCCTCATCTTCGGCGCGGGCATCGTCCTCGCCGGCGCCTGCCCCGGCACCGTCATGGCGCAGATCGGCGCCGGCTACAAGGACGCCTGGGCCGTGCTGGCCGGCGGCATTCTCGGCGCCATGGTCTACGGCTACGCCGAACCGTGGATCGCCAAGACGCTGCTTGCGGACGGCGGCAAGCTGACGCTGCATCAACTGACCGGCACGCCCTACTGGCTGCTGGCCCCGATTGCCGCGGCGGTGCTGATCGGCGTTCTCGTCGCCCTCGAGCGCCGGCGGCCGTGGCGGCGCGAGGTCGGCAAGGATTACGACGGGGTGAGGTAAACCATGCGGACGTATAAACGATTTTCTTTCGCTTTCCTGCTCGTGGCGTTTTTAGCGGCGCCGGTACGCGGCGACATACCGTTCGATCCCAAAGACCATGACTGGTTTACCCTCGCAGAATACTGGAAGCTGAATTATTCCGATCCGGATCGCCTCGCCTTCATTCTCGAAGCCATGTACGAGGCCGTTTACTACGCGCAAAGCCCGGAGGGCCAGCCGGTGCGCTGCTCGACGCCGATCCCGCTCAGCGACCGGCTGCAGGAAATGGTCGGCGAGGAAATCAAGACGCCGAGCAATCCGACCAAGCGCGCCTATTCGCAAAACGATCACGTCGCCTATATCCTGATCCACGCCCTGAAGCGCGAAGGCAAGTGCCGCTGAAACGGCTCAATCGTTCTCAAGCGTCATCGGCCCGAGCGTCATCGGCTCCGGACACCTTAATGATCAGCCCCCTGGTCAGCCCCCCTGGTCAGTCCCCCTGGTCAGTCCCCGTCCCGGCAAAGCCGGAAACCGGCGAACACGTCGCGGCGGTCGGGCTCGAAGTAGTTGCGGTGCTTGCCGTCCACGTAGTGCGAGCGCGTGGTCCAGGCGCCGCCGCGCAAGACCCGCGTGGAACCGAACAGGGGTTGCGAATAATCCCGGTAGGCATCCGGCGCGAAGCCGGGAAACGGCGCGAAGGTCGTCGCCGTCCACTCCCAGACGTTGCCGATCATCTGCCGGCAGCCGAACGGGCTGTCGCCCTCGGAAAAAGCCGCGACGTCGACGCTCCCCAGGGCGCGCCCGTCGAGCGCCGCGTGCGCCGGCGCCGGCGCCGCATCACCCCACGGGTAACGGCGGCCGTCGTCGGCGAAACCGCCGCCATCCGGTAAAGCCAGGCAGGCGGCCTCCCATTCGGCCTCGCGCGGCAACCGCCCGCCCGCCCAGGCGCAATAGGCCTCGGCCTCGTGGGCGCAGACGTGAACGGCCGCGCAAGCGGGATCGAGCGGCACCCAACGGTCGAACCGCCGCTCCGACCAGCGCCCCGGCCCGTCCGCGCGCCAGTAAAGCGGATGTTTTGCACCGGCCCGGCACCGCCAACGCCATCCCGCCTCGCTCCACCAGCGCGCATCGCCGTAGCCGCCGTCGTCCACGAAGGCGGCGAACGCGGCGTTGCTCACCGCCGTACGCGCGATGCGGAAGGGCGCGAGCGTGACCGCGTGCGCCCATTTTTCGTTGTCGAACACGAAGGCCGCACCGCGCGGGCTGCCGAGCCTCCAGGTGCCGCCCGGAATCTCGGCGAAACCGCCGAGCGGTTCCGCCGGCGCCGCGGCACCGTGCCGCGCGCCGGCCAACGCCGGCGTCGGATACGCCAGGGTCTGGCGCGTCCAGGCGAAGGCCTCGCCGTGCATGTCCTCGTGAAAGGCGCCGAATTGATAGATGAAGCTGTCCTGCGCGTCGGCCTCGCCTTCGTCCCCAGGCAAGCGCTCGATCAGGGCATCGAGAACGTCGTTCATGTAGCGGTGCGTCTCGGTGCGCGAGAGCAGCGGCAGATCCCAGCGCACCGCGTGGGGAATGGCGATCGAATCGTAGAGTTCGTCGGCGTTGGCGAGGATCGGCGCGCGGCCGTAGAGTTGCCGCAGAATAAAATATTCGTAAAAATAAGCGACGTGGCCGATTTCCCACAAAAGCGGATTGACGGTCTCGAGCTTAGGGCCCATCAATTGGCCGTCGTCCAGATCGGACACCAACTCGAGCGTACGCGCGCGGGCGTCGCGCAGCAGGTCGGCAAGCCGGGATGTGGATACGGTCGCGGTCATCGGTTGTCGTTGACGAAGATAAGCCTATACCATAGCGCTATGAAGATTATTCTGATCACACCGGCGAAAAAACGATCCAAATCCGGCAACCGCAATACCGCTGTCCGCTGGGCGCGCATCCTGCGCGACCTCGGCCACCGGGTCGCGATCGCGGAAGCCTACGACGGCCGTCCCGCCGACGCCATGATCGCCCTGCACGCTTGGCGCAGCGCCGAGTCCATCTCGCGTTTCCGGGCGCTTTACCCCGACCGCCCGCTGATCGTGGCGCTGACCGGCACCGACATCTACCGCTTCCAAAAAAGCCACCCCGCCGTCTGCCGGCGCTCCATGGAACGGGCGGACCGGCTGGTGTGCCTGCACGATCTGGTCCAGCGCGACATTCCGAAGCGATTCGCCGGCAAGCTTCACGTCGTCCACCAAAGCGCCGCGCCGCTGCCCGCGCCCCGCGCGCCCGGCAAACGGCATTTCGACGTCAGCGTGATCGGCCATCTGCGCATGGAAAAGGATCCCCTGCGCGCGGCCTATGCGGTGCGCGGCCTTCCCGCCGCCTCGCGTCTTCGGGTCGTCCATCTCGGCAAAGCCCACGACGAAACCTGGGCGCAAAAAGCGCGCGCCGAAATGAACCGCAATCCGCGCTACGTTTGGCGCGGCGAGATTCCTTATGCCGCCGTGCGGCAGGCGTACCGCAAAACCCGTCTCCTGGTCATGAGCTCGGTCATGGAGGGCGGCGCCAACGTGATCTCCGAGGCCGCCGTCGCCGGCGTGCCCATCGTGGCGTCCGACATCCCCGGCAACGTCGGCCTCTTGGGCGCGGATCATCCCGGCCTCTATCCGGTCAAGAACACCCGGGCGCTGCGGGCGTTGCTGCTGCGCTGCGAACAGGACCCCGCCTTCCTGCGTGAACTCGAACAATGCAGCCGCCGCCTCGGCAAGACGTTCACGCCGGCGCGCGAACGCGACGACTGGCGGCGGGTCTTATCGAAGATTTGAGTTTTCAACGGCGCAGGACGATGGGCTCCAGGTGGTCGCCTTGCGGCTGCACCGTGCCGATAACGGCGGCGGACGCGTAGCCGAGTTTGTTCAGCGCCGCGATACAGGCCTCGGCGCGGCCTTCCGGCACGCCCGCCAGCAGGCCGCCCGCGGTCTGCGGATCGAACAGCAACGCGACATGCGGATCGTCGGGAAAATCCGAACCGTTTTTGATCGCCCGGCGCAGGCGCACGTTCTGCGGCTGCAGGGAGCTGAAAATTCCCGCCCGCACCGTCTCCTCGGCGCCGTCCATCAGCGGCACGCGCACGAGATCGATCACGGCATCGGTGCCGGACGCCTTGGTCATCTCGACGAGATGACCGAGCAGGCCGAAGCCGGTGACATCCGTACAAGCGGACGCGCCATGATCGAGCAGGACCTGCGCGCCGGCGCGGTTCGATTGCAGCATGTGCCGGAGGGCATTTTCGATCCAGCGGCCCTTGGCCTTGGCCCGCATGTCGGCGGCGAACAGGGCGCCGGTGCCGAGCGGCTTGGTGAGGATCAGGCAATCGCCCGGGCGCAGGCCGCCTTTGCGCAAAACCTTGTCACGCTCTGCCAGGCCGTTGACCGCGAAGCCCAACGACAGCTCCGCGCCCTCGCTCGTATGCCCGCCGATCAGCGCCGCACCCGCTTCGTTGAGCACCAAAAGCGCGCCGCTCAACATCTGAGTCAGATCCTCGATCACCTTGTCTTCGAGGCCGAACGGCACGCTCGCCAATGCCAGCGCCGTTTGCGGCTCGGCCCCCATGGCGTAGAGATCGCCGAGCGCGTGATTGGCCGCGATTTGGCCGAACACGTACGGATCGTCGATAAAGGTGCGGAATTGATCGACCGTCTGCACCAGCACCTTGCCGGGCGGCACCGCGACGACCGCGGCGTCGTCGGGTGCGTTCAGCCCGACCAAGACGTCTTCGCGCTCGAGCGGCTCGAGCGAACCGAGCGCGCGCTCCAAGGCGCTCGCGCCGACCTTGGCGCCGCAGCCGCCGCAGCGCATGGCGAGCGCCGAGATCTCCTTGATCGCCTCCGGCCCGGCAAGCCCCGGCGCAAGATCGGGCGCCTCGTCCTCGTCCATCGCGGGCAGTTCGTTGAACCGGCGCATGAACCGCCTGTCGATCCAATCCTTCCAATGCCACACCCAGGCGCCCTCCATGGTCCAGCCGGACCGCGAGGCGACGGCGTAGGGGTTGCCCGTCGAGATCAGGCTGAGGAACCGCCGTTGCGGCACGAACGGTTTCAGGGGTTTGCCGAGAACCGCGCGGCGTAAATTACGCGTCAACGGCTTGCCCTGGCGGACCGCGAACACGCCGGACCTGGGCCGGGGATGATCGATCACGGCGGCGATATCGCCGGCGGCGAATACGAATTCGTGGGAGACCGACTGCAGGCAATCGTTCACCCGGATGAAGCCGTCCGGATCGACCGCCAACCCCGCCTCGCCGGGCCAGGGCGCCGCTCCCGCATGGGTCACCCACAGAATTTCGTCGAGATCGAACGCGTGTCCGTTTTCCGTCGTCACCCGGCCGGGCGAAACCCGCGTCACCCGAGAACCGGCATGGACGTACACGCCGCGTTCGCCGAGGATACGGCGGAATTTTTCCTGCACTTTTTCGCTATACGTCGGCAGCAATTCCGGCGTCGCCGCGAACAGATGAAATTCCGGCGCGTCCCGTTCGCGCCCCGCCGCGCGCAGCATTCCCTCCAGACGGTACTGCACGGACAGCAGCAACTCGACGCCGCCCGCGCCCGCGCCGACGATGCCGATCCGGCTCGGTCCGGTGCGTTCCGTCACACGCTCGCGGATCGCCCGCCAGCGTTCCGAGAAACGATCGATCGGCTTGACCGGCACCACGACGCCGCCGGCGCCGGGCACGTCCTTCATCGCCGGAGTCGAGCCGATATCGATGGACAGCACGTCATAGGGAACGTCGGGGCGCGACCGGCAGCGGATGCGTTTGTCCGCCAAATCCAGGCCGGTCGCCTCGTCGTGATAAAACCGCGCGCCCGCGAAACGGGCCAGCGGCTCCAGGTCGATGTGGGCGTCGTCGAACCCGTAATGGCCCGCGATCAGGCCGGGCAGCATGCCGGAATAGGGCGCGTGCCGGTCCCGGCAGATCAGGGTCAGGCGCACGCCGGGGATCGGCTTCATGCCGAACGAGCGCAGCACGCTCACATGGGCGTGGCCGCCGCCGATCAGGACCAGATCCTTGACGATGGGCACCGAGGTTTTCCGCATGGGGCTTACGTCACTTCCGGCGTCGTCTGAAGGCGCAAGCGCGCGCGAATAAAACGGGACAGGG
>JAVJPD010000037.1:0-1609 GCA_040216475.1 Rhodospirillales bacterium | reverse complement strand
ACGGGCCGCCCCTTCACCGGTGATTACGCGGGCGATCTGTTGTACCCGACGCTGCTCGAATTCGGTTTTGCCGAAGGCCGGTACCGGGCCGCCGCCGATGACGGGCTGCGTTTAAATAAGTGCCGGATCACCAACGCGGTGCGTTGCGTGCCGCCGCAAAACAAGCCGACCGGCGCCGAAGCCGCCGCCTGCCGGGCGTTCCTGACCCGGGAAATCGCCGCGCTGAAGAACCTGAAGGTGATTCTGGCGCTCGGTGTCGTCGCCCATAACGCCGTTCTCGCCGGCGTCGGCGAAAAGCAGAGCGCCCGGCGCTTCGGCCACGGCGCCGTCCATGCGTTGCCCGGCGGCCTGATGCTGGCCGACAGCTATCATTGTTCGCGTTACAACACCAACACCGGACGGCTGACCGAAGCCATGTTTCACACGGTTTTCCGGGAAATTCGGGCCGTCATTCCCGTGAAATAAGGTTATCGCCAAATAATCCACCGTAATGGTTGTTTCCCGGCCGCGAGGCTTGCTATACCCCCCACGCCGAACACCCCTTAGCCCGTCCCTTCCGGAACAGAGAAAGAAAGAGAGAGATATATCGTGCAGATCGTTTGTTTGGACTTCGAAGGCGTCATCATTCCCGAAATCTGGGTCGGCCTGGCCGAGAAACTGGGCATCGAAAAACTCAAGCTGACCACCCGCGAGATCAAGGATTACGACGAATTGATGAAGATCCGCCTCGGCGTGATGGACGAGCACAAACTCACGATCAAGGATATTCAGGCCGTCGTCGACAAGCTGGAACCGCTCGAGGGCGCCAAGGATTTTCTGGCGAAAGTGCGCGAGAAGTACCAGACCGTGATCCTATCGGACACGTTCTACGAATTCATCATGCCGCTGATGCCGAAACTTAATTTTCCGACCGTGTTCTGCCATCGCCTCGATATCGAAAGTAACGGCCGTATCGCGGACTATTGCCTGCGCATGGCCGATCACAAGCGCCATGCGGTCAAGGCGTTCCACAATCTCAATTTCACGGTGTTCGCCTCGGGCGATTCCTACAACGATACCGGCATGCTGGGCGAAGCCGACCGCGGCTTTTTCTTCTGCGCCCCCGAGAACGTGGTGAAGGATTTCCCGCAGTTTCCGTTGGTCACGGACTACGATACGCTGCTCGATAAATTCGCCGCGGCCGGCACGGACGTGGCCGGGAAATAATTCGATCGGCGTTATGGATCGGCGTTAGGCGAAAATATTCTGCATGGCGCCGATAAATCGGCCGGCCATGCCGTTCACGGGGATGAGCTTCAGCAGTTCGTTCCGGAAAGCGGCCTGAGATTCCACTCGGTTTTGATTGAGCAGATTGATGCTTTCCGCCCGTGCCTGCACGATTCGCAGGTCGAATTGCGCGTTCGTGACCAAGTCGTCGTTCTTGAACAACAGATTATTCAAACGCGTCGAGGCCTTGCTTTCGGTGAGCTTGGCCTGGGCTTGCGCGGCATTGAACTTGATCAGAGCCTGATCGATGGCGACTTTGGCGGATTCGAGCGCGGCCACGGCCCGGTTGCGGCCGTCCTGGCTTTCGAGATTATCGTAGATAAAGGCATTGCCGAGACCGAGC
>JAVJPD010000036.1:0-3864 GCA_040216475.1 Rhodospirillales bacterium | reverse complement strand
GCCTGTGCCAAATGGTTGGCAACCGGCGATTCCGACAACCATGTGAATCGGCTCTAAGTTATTGATGTCGATAGGATTCACATGATTGGTCCGATCCAGGGGGATATGCGATGAAAAACGAGGCCTCGAAACAAACCGATTCGCTCAATCAAGCCGCTCTGAATTACCACCGCTTCCCGACCCCCGGAAAACTCGCCGTGATCGCGACCAAACCGCTCGGTAACCAGCGGGATCTGGCGCTCGCGTATTCACCGGGCGTTGCCGCGGCCTGCCAAGCCATCGTTGCCGACCCGGCCGAGGCCGTGACGTTGACGGGGCGCAATAACCTCGTCGGCGTGATCAGCAACGGTACCGCCGTGCTCGGCCTTGGCGATATCGGCCCGCTGGCGGCGAAACCCGTCATGGAAGGCAAGGCCGTCCTGTTCAAGAAATTCGCCGGCATTAACGTCTTCGATATCGAGCTCAACGAAAAGGACCCGAAAAAACTTATCGATGCCATCGCCACGTTGGAACCGACCTTCGGCGCCATTAATCTCGAGGACATCAAGGCGCCGGAATGCTTCGAGGTCGAACAAGAGTTGCGTAAACGCCTTAAAATTCCGGTTTTTCACGACGATCAGCACGGTACGGCCATTACCGTGAGCGCAGCAATTCTCAATGGCTTGCGCGTGGTCGATAAAAAACCGGGCGACATTAAACTCGTCTCCACCGGTGGCGGCGCCGCCGGCATTGCCTGCCTCAATCTGCTCGTCAGCTTGGGCGTGAAGCGGGAGAACATCTTTCTCGTCGACCGCATCAGCTTGGTGTACGAGGGCCGCACGGAGGAGATGGACCCGTTCAAGGCGAAATTCGCGCAAAAGACGAATGCCCGGACGCTCGACGACGTGATCGACGACGCCGACGTTTTCCTCGGCCTCTCCGCGCCCAAGATCCTGACTCAGGCCATGGTCAAGCGTATGGCGAATAAACCGGTCATCATGGCGCTCGCGAACCCGGAGCCCGAAATTTCGCCGGAAGAAGCGAAGGAAGCCAGCCCGGACGCGGTGATCGCCACCGGCCGTTCGGATTACCCCAACCAAGTGAACAACGTGCTCTGCTTTCCGTTCATCTTCCGCGGCGCCCTCGATGTCGGCGCGACGACGATCAACGAGGAGATGAAACTGGCATGCGTGCGCGCCATCGCCGATCTCGCCATGGCCGAGTCCTCCGAGATCGTCGCCGCCGCCTACCGGGGCGAAGACCTGCGCTTCGGGCCGGAATACCTGATTCCCAAACCGTTCGACCCGCGCCTGATCCTGGAAGTGCCGCCCGCCGTCGCCAATGCCGCCATGGACAGCGGCGTCGCGACCCGGCCGATCAAGGATTTCGACGCCTATCGCGAACGGCTGTCCCAGTTCGTGTTCCGCTCCGGCCTGCTGATGAAACCCGTGTTCGAATGGGCCAAACAAAATCCGAAACGGGTCGTGTTCGCCGAGGGCGAGGACGAGCGGGTCCTGCGCGCCGTACAGGTTCTGACCGACGAAGGGCTTGCGAAACCGCTTCTGATCGGGCGGCCGGATGTCATCGAAATGCGGGTCGAGCGCCTCGGCCTTCGCATCGAAGTCGGTAAACATTTTGAATTGACCAATCCCGAGGACGACCCCCGCTACAACGAGTACTGGCGGGCCTATCATAGCATCACGCAACGCAAAGGCGTTTCGCCGGATGCCGCGCGCACCATTATGCGCACCAACACGACGGCCATTGCCGCGCTGATGGTCAAGCGCGGCGAGGCCGATGCCATGATCTGCGGCACCTACGGCCAGTACGATTGGCACTTGAAGTACATCCAGGACATCATCGGCCTCAAGGAAGGCGTCCAGGACGCCTCGGCGCTCAGCGTTCTGATCCTTCACAAAGGCACGTTCTTTTTCTGCGATACCTACGTCACCCGCAATCCGTCGGTCGAGGAACTGTGCGAAATGACGGTGATGGCCTCCGAGGTCATCCAGCGTTTCGGCATCAAGCCGAAGGTCGCCATGATTTCCCATTCCAACTTCGGTAGCGCCAATACCGAATCCGCCGTCAAGGCACGCGAAGCGGTGCGGCTGCTCCGCGAGCGTCTGCCCGATCTCGAGGTCGAAGGCGAAATGAATACCTTCAACGCCCTCGATCCGGAAATGCGCGAGCGGTCATTCCCCAATTCTTTGCTGAAGGGCCAGGCGAACCTGTTCGTGTTTCCGAACCTGGATACGGCCAACAATGCCTACAACCTGGTGCGGGTCCTGGGCGACGGCCTCGCCATCGGGCCGATCCTGATCGGCGTCGCACGGCCGGCGCATATCCTGACGCCGTCCGTTACCGCGCGCGGGATCGTCAACATGACGGCGATTGCCGTCGCGGACGCCCAACTCCAAGGCGCGGGTTGGCGCGGCCAGCAAATCCATATTTCCTTCGATGCCGAACATCCCTGCAGCCCGGCGCGGCGATAAACCATCCGCTTAAGGGAATCGCCTTACCAATCGTTGCGGAGTTGGCGCAGTTTCAGGAATACCGTTTTCTCATCGGGATCATCCGGAAGATCCGGGAACGATTCCCGGAGCCGGGCGATCACGGTCGGGTTGTGCAGGCGGAAAAACGTGTTGATTTCCTTCTCCAGGGCCAACGTCGTCACGTAAGCCTCATTCGTGTCCTGCCCTTCGACCTCCTGCAGCAAGGATTGCGCGCGCGCGTTATCGGGCTCCCGATCGAGCGTAAAGCCGAGATTGTTGGCGATATAATCATGGCCGGGATAAATCGAGGTGTTGTCGGGCAATTTCGCCAGTTGGCCGACGAACGTTTGATACAAGGACTCGGGATGGCCGCCGCTTTTGCAATGCCCCGCTCCGGCATTGAACAGCGTATCGCCGCAAATGAGCGCCGGTTGATCGGTATGGGCGAACAGGCACACATGGCTCATGGTGTGCCCCGGCGTATCCAAGGACTCCAGCTCGATGCTTTTGCCGACCTTGATCACGTCTCCCGCCTGCAGGCCCCGATCGACATCCGGAATTTTGCCCTTGGCATTGGCGTGCGCCAGCAGTTTCGCGCCCGTTGCCTTCACCATGTCGGCATTGCCGCCGGTATGATCGCCGTGCTCATGCGTGTTCAGAATTTGCGTGATTTCCCAACCGCGCTCCTTGGCGGCGGCCAGGCACATGCCGTACTCCAACGGATCGACCGCCAAGGCCTCTCCCGTTTCGGCGCACGCGATCAAATAGTTGAAGTTCCGCCAGGCGTTTCCCGTCCAAATCTGCTCGATGATCACGTCGGTCTCCCTTATTTCGATTGGCCGTGCCCATAATCATAGCCCCACCGCTCAAGGAGCTCAAATGGCGCTCTTTGATACATATAGTTTTTTTTCGAACCGAACCAACCGGTGATTACCGCTCGAGCATGGCTTCGTCGAACGAGCGCAGGAACGGATCGAGAAGGTACTCCAGAACCGTACGTTGCCCGGTTTGGATGTTCGTCATCACCTGCATGCCGGGATACAACTGATAACGCAGATCGCCGCGCTGGAAATGGTCGCCCTCGGTTTCAATGCGCACCTTATAAAACGGCAACCCCTCCTTGGTGACGAGCGTATCGGGGCTGACATTGACCACCTTGCCCGGCAAATTGCCGAACCGCATCGCATCGATCGAGGCCAGCTTGACCTGCGCCTGCTGGCCGCGCCGGACGTAACCGATATCCTGCGTCGGCAGCTTGGCTTCGACGATCAGACGATCACCGGCGGGCACGATATCGACCACGGTCGAACCGGCTTTAAGAACGCCGCCGATGGTCGTCACGTAGAGTGTTTTGACCACGCCGTCGACGGGGGACCTCAACACGGTGCGGTTG
>JAVJPD010000035.1:0-3730 GCA_040216475.1 Rhodospirillales bacterium | reverse complement strand
CCTCACCGAGAAACTTGCGCGGACGCCAGAGCTACTGGTAGTCTTCGCAATCGCGCAGGCGGCTATTTTCGCAGCGGTGGCTGAAGCCGCCGGTCTTGGCAAGGAGGTCGGCGGGCTACTCGCTGGTATATCCCTCGCTTCGACACCATACCGGGAAACCATTGCCGCCCGCTTGGCACCTCTACGCGACTTCCTGTTGCTGTTCTTTTTTATTGCGCTTGGCGCAAAGCTCGACCTGTCTCTGCTAGGTGCACATACCACTGGCGCGGTCATTTTCTCGCTATTCGTCTTGGTCGGAAATCCGATCATTGTCCTCGCCATCATGGGCGCAGTGGGCTACCGCAAGCGCACAGGCTTTCTTGCCGGACTGACCGTCGCACAGATCAGTGAATTTTCGCTGATATTCATCGCGATGGGCGTCACCCTCGGACATATCTCACAAGACGCGCTTGGCCTCGTCACCATGGTCGGCCTCGTAACCATCGCGGTCTCAACCTACATGATTACCTATTCGCACCAGCTCTATCCCGTATTTGAACCGGTCCTCTCCATCTTCGAGCGGCGCGAGACACCACGTGAACCGACTGACGGGATCAGCCACACCGCCCATCGCTACGACGTTCTTGTGTTTGGCCTCGGACGCTTCGGCACGGCTGTGGGCCTCCGCCTAAGCGCTCAAGGGCATCGCATCCTGGGGATCGACTTTAACCCCGAGGCCGTTCGTCGCTGGCGCAAGCTTGGACTGAGAGCCGAGTTCGGTGACGCTACCGACCCGGAATTCATCGCCACACTCCCACTCTCCCGTACACGCCAGATCTTGCTGACCATTCCCGTACACGCCGCTGGCCTTAGCCACCCAGATACACGGGCGACGCTTATCCAGGTCGCGCAGACCACAGGCTTTAACGGCAAGGTCGTTGTCACCTCACACCACGAAACAGACACTGCAAGCCTCAAGGAAAACGGTGCCGATGTTGTTCTCGAACCGTTTCAGGATGCGGCCGACCGCGCCGTAGAAATTCTTAACGGCTCCGATGCCATTGAGCGCACAGACATTCCGCCCATCATGTCCGAACGGCCGCGTTGAATTTTGCCTGGCTTGATTTATCGAACAGCGCGCTCAGACTCTCTCGCTTGAAAGAAAATCAGAAACACAAATGACACACAACTAAGTGGAATTTAGGGTCCGGACCCTAGACAACCCGTTTCTTGGTGCGGTCCGCGAAAACGCGCTAAACTGCAGCCATGAAACCCGGCAACAAAACCGTCGGCGCCCGGCTGCGCGTCGTTCTCGGACCCGATATCGCGATCGGCCCGGGCAAGGCCGACCTGCTCGAAGGCATCGCCGAAACCGGCTCGATTGCCGCGTCGGGCCGCCGTCTCGGGATGAGCTACAAGCGCGCCTGGGGTCTGATCGAGGACATGAACCGCGATTTCGGCGCGCCCTTGGCGATGACCTCGCGGGGCGGCAACCAGCGCGGCGGCGCCGAATTGACCGAACTCGGCCGAAAGGTTCTGTCGCTGTACCGCAAGATGGAAACCCGGACCGAAAAAGCCATCGAAAAGGATGTCGCGGCATTGCAAAAGCTGCTTCCCCGCGCCCGGCGTTGAGGCGAACGCCTTGGTCGTGTCTCAGTTTCAACCTCACCCATCGACAGGCTCAGAATGAGGCATTCCAGTCCGAATTTCAAACTGAGACACGACCAACGCCTTGTCGTTAAAGGCCGGATCGGCTATCTTCCGATATATTCACCCAAACATATCGGAAGGCAATCGCCATGATGTACACACGACGGTTGAGGCCTTCCCTGGTTCTTCTCGCCGTTCTCGCGGCGATAGCGACGCCGCCGCGGCCCGCACTCGCCGATGACGTTCGGATCGCAACCGCCGCCAACTTCACCGCCGCGGCAAAACAAATCGGCGCGCTGTTCGAAAACAAAACCGGCCACAAAGCGATTCACAGCTTCGGCTCGACCGGCCTGCTATACACCCAGATCAGCCAGGGCGCGCCGTTCGAGGTGTTCCTCGCCGCCGACCGGGCGCGGCCCAAGAAAGCCCTCAAAAAAGGTTTCGCCGTGCCGGGCAGCCGTTTC
Organism: Rhodospirillales bacterium; assembly: GCA_040216475.1. GTDB lineage: Bacteria > Pseudomonadota > Alphaproteobacteria > Rhodospirillales > CALINB01 > CALINB01. The sequence goes on along the minus strand of JAVJPD010000035.1, from coordinate 1,637 downwards.
ACCTACGCCACGGGGCGGATCGTGCTGTTCAGTCCGAACCCGGCGCTGGTCGCCGGCAAGGAAACCCTGACCCGCGGCGGCTTTACCAAGATCGCCATCGCCAATCCGCTCACGGCGCCCTATGGAAAAGCCGCCGTCCGGGCGATGCGGGCACTCGGCGTCTACGACAAACTGAAAACGAAAATCGTCCAAGGCAACAACATCGCCCAGACCTATCAGTTCGTGAAAACCGGCAACGCCGAGATCGGTTTCGTCGCGCTGTCGCAAGTCGCCGGTCACGATCAGGGCTCGCGCTGGATCGTTCCCGACAAGCTTTATCCGGTCATCGCCCAGGACGCGGTGCTGCTGAAACGCGGCGCGGAAAATAAAGCCGCGCGGGCGTATCTGTCGTTTCTGAAAAGTCCGGAAGCCGCCGCCGTGAAGAAGAAATTCGGCTACGGTTCCGGCGCGCCCGTAAAACCCGATGCCTGACTTCGCCGATCTCTGGCCGCCGATCCGGTTGACCCTCGAACTCGCGACGGTCACGACCGTCGTGCTGCTCGTCATCGGCACGCCCATCGCCTGGTGGCTGGCGCGCTCGAAAGCGGCCTGGAAGGAAGCCGTCGCCGCCGTGGTTGCGCTGCCGCTGGTGCTGCCGCCGACGGTACTCGGCTTCTATCTGCTGATCGCCCTCGGCCCGCAGGGGCCCGGCGGCTGGATCGCGGGCCTGTTCGGCGGGCGGTCGCTGGCCTTTACGTTTGAGGGCCTGGTGATCGGTTCGGTGTTCTACTCGATGCCGTTCGTGGTGCAGCCGATCCGTAACGCCTTCGCCGCCATCGGCGAGCGGCCCCTCGAAGCCGCCGCGACGCTGCGCGCCTCGCCGTGGGATACGTTCTGGTCCGTCGCCGTACCGCTCGCCCGGCCCGGTTTCATTACCGGCGCCGTCTTGGGTTTCGCCCATACCGTCGGCGAGTTCGGCGTGGTCCTGATGATCGGCGGCAGCATCCCCGGCGAAACCAAAGTGCTGTCGGTTGCGATCTACGATTACGTCGAAACCCTGCAATGGACGCAGGCGCACATCCTGGCGGGCGGCCTGCTCGTGTTTTCGTTCGTCGTCATCCTCTCGATGATGCTGCTCGAAAAGCGGATCGGGAGGATATCCCGGTGAATGATCGCGAACCGCTCATCGAGGCGTCCTTCGCCGGCACCCTCGGCGACTTCAACCTCGACGTCTCCTTCGCGGAGCCCATGCAGGGCATCACCGCGCTGTTCGGTCCCTCGGGGTGCGGCAAGACCACGATCCTGCGCTGCCTCGCCGGCCTGCAGCGGCTGCCCGGCCGGTTACGGGTCAAAGGCGAAGTCTGGCAGGACGACGGCGCCGGGATTTTCCGCAAGACGCACGAACGCGCCATCGGTTACGTCTTTCAGGAAGCGAGCCTGTTCGCGCATCTCTCGGTGCGCGACAACCTCCTCTACGGCGCGCGCCGTTCGCCGCGGGCGGATCGAAATCGAACCGCCGATTTCGATACCGTCGTCGATCTGCTCGGCATCGCCCCCCTGCTCCGGCGCGGCCCCGCCGCCTTGTCGGGCGGCGAACGCCAGCGGGTCGCCCTCGGCCGCGCCCTGCTCTCGCGCCCGCGCCTGCTGCTGATGGACGA
>JAVJPD010000034.1:0-2554 GCA_040216475.1 Rhodospirillales bacterium | reverse complement strand
TATAAGCGACGCATTGCCATATCAGCAATTTTTTAACAGCCTCTCCCAAGCTTTGTTTCTTGAAGCACATGAAATTCAGTAAATTTAGAAATGCGGCACACGAGGCAGGAACACATATAGATTAATCTTTCCCGAACCCCTCCAAATATTCCCCGCGCGGGTCCTCGATTTCGAGCACCCACAAATCGTTATCCCATTTGAGCTGCCGCTCGATGTAGGCTTCGGCATCCGCGTCGGGCACCGGCGTCTCGCCCGTGCCGCGCAGCCATTGCGAGCGGTCGTCGGCCGCCGTGATCTGGCTCAGCACGATGGAGCCGTCGTCGAATCCGTTGAGTTTGATGAGAACCGCGCCCGCGTCCGGATCGCCCTTGTGGCGTACGAACACGGCAATGTTGCGCCGGTCGCAGATGCGAATTTGCGCCTGCACCCAGATCTGCGTGCGCAGACGGTTGCTCATGCCTTGTGAATCGTCACGGTGCCGGCGGCGGGATCGACGGTGACGTCGTCGCCGGTCCGGATCGCACTCGTAATGTCCGTCTCGAAGCGGTCCATGAACGAGACGTTCCCGAACGCCGCGCCCTGCGCCATGATCGGGTTAGAGGCGTTGAGCAGCAGCGCTTTCGGCGCCATGGCGCGCGAATTCATTTCGTGCAGCATCCACGACGTCGCCACCCCGCCCTTGGCGGTATTCAGCACCAAAATCGTATCCACGTAGTTTTCGCCGCAGAGTTTATGGGCGGGGCGCGAAAACACGCCCTTGATGCGGTCCAGATCGTAGCGCGCGGAAAAATCGTCCTTCGCCACCAGCGCCTTGCCGCGCACCTTGGCGCCGATGCCGATATGGCCTTTGATCACCTTGTCCGTCATCAGCCCATCTTCCCTTTCACCGCCGCGTCGATGCACTGCTCCATGGTGGCGAGCACCGGTTCGTAGCCGTAACCGGAAATGATGTTCACCAGCTTGGCGGAATTGCTCATCAGTTTCTTCCAGCCGTTGGCCTCGCCGGTTTCGCGCGCGTACATCTGATAGAAGCACACCCCTTCGAGCACCATCGCGCCCGCGTCTTCGAGGATTTTTGTGAATCCCATGCGGTCGGAGGCCGATTTGATCTCGGGCGAGGTCGCGATGATTAAAGCCGTATCCTTATGCACCGTGCGGCCCTTGGCGAGATCGGCGAGCTGCTGCATCTCGATCAGCGACATCTGCGGCGCGGCGAACACCACCACGTCCACCTTGTCGTCGTGCCGCCCGAAGGAGGCGTAAAAATCGTCGATGTCCTTGCGCGCCAAAACAACCGGCTCGGGCGGTGCGCCGTCGAATACGTCTTTTAAGGTGTGCGCCTCGGGCGTCGCGCCGATCATGTGAAACAGCGGCACCGAGCCGTAACTCGCGAGCGCCGCGCCGAAGTGTTTCATTTCATCGGACGTCGGCGTGGCATCGATGCCTTCGAGCACCGGCACCGCCCAGTAGGAACCCGCCTTCCTGCCGACGACGCCGCCGAGAGCGCCCCAATCGCTCAGACTTTTAGGACGATCTTTTACGAGAAACCGCATCGTGCCGCGGCGGCCTTCGTCAAGATGGCATTTGTAGCGCGGCACCCGGCCCGTCAGCGCCGCCGTGAGCGCGGCCGGGCCGCCCTCGAAATTGCTGCGCGCGCCGAGCACGCTGTTGGCGTAAATCGTCGAGCCGGTATCGCCGAACGCCACGTGCTCGCCGAACGCCGGCGGCAGAATGGTTTGGTAATTGATGCAGGTATCCGTCATCAGGATACCCATCGACTCGAACGCCTTGATCGCGCGGCGCTCCAGCGCGGCCCAGCTTTCCTGCTGCTTGAGCTTCTTGTAGGCCATGAGATCGATGCCGCGCGGGTCGGTCACCGTCGGCACCGCGACCCGGCGCTCGGCTTCGTTATATCCGGCCATCTTTTCGAGGAACCCGACCCCCGCTTCGCCGAGGGACTCGGTGTCCGCCATCAGATGAACCTGGCTCACCTCGACGAAATCGGGCGCGTCGAAGAAATCGCCGACCATGATCTGCTGTTCGAGCGCGATGCGCCTCGGTTCGCCGAAGCCGCCCGCGAGCATGGCCCGCTCGTGATCGTCGAGTCTGATGGAAATGACGCCTCTCCCGGCCGGCTTGTTCTCGTTCGGAGCATTTTAGCCCCGCCGGCCTCAGCCCGCCAGCTTCGGAATGTGGATCACCGCGGTAATCGGCACGATGACGAACCCCCGCGCCTTGATGTCCTTGAGCCAGGCCGTGAGCGCCTCGATGGTGGCGTCGCGCGGGTGGCCGATGGCGATGGCCTCACCCTTGCGCCGGGCTATGCCTTCGAGTTCGGCCAGGCGGTCCCGGACCTCGCCGAGATTGTTCACGTTATCCAAGAAAATATTGCGTTCCGCATACGGCACCCCGACGGCGTGCGCGATGACCGCGCCGACCGATTTACCGGTGGTGCGGGAATCGAGAAACAGCAGGCCGCGCCGGCGCAACTCCTTCATGACGATGGTCATGCCGTAACGGTCCTCGGTGAACTTGCTGCCCATGTGGTTGTTGA
>JAVJPD010000033.1:0-6247 GCA_040216475.1 Rhodospirillales bacterium | reverse complement strand
CCTGGAAACCTATCGCCAGAAGGGCGTGATCGATGTCGACCCGTTCGTGTCGCTCGACATCGAAGGCGTCGGCGAGCTGGTGCGCATGGCCGCGGACAAGGGCCGGGCGACGCGTGCGGGCATCAAGCTCGGCATTTGCGGCGAGCACGGCGGCGATCCGAAGTCGGTGTGGTTCTGCAAGGAAGTCGGGCTCGATTACGTGTCCTGCTCGCCCTATCGGGTGCCGATCGCGCGCCTGGCGGCGGCACAGGCGACGCTCGGCCAGGATGCGCCCGTCGACGCTTGAGCGGCGACTTTCGATCAATGCCGACGCTTAAAAAGAGTTCGGCGATCAAGGCGGATCGGCCGGATCAGCGGCGGATGAAGATCGTCCAGTCTTCGTCGTCGTAATCGGTCAGGAGCGTGACGTTCGCCGAGAGCGCCGTTTTGCAAAACGCTTCGTATTCGAGCGGATCGGCGTAATAAAGGCCATCCTGATGGCGGGCGTATTTTATATTCAGCATGTTGAAGGCGAGGCCTTTGAGGGTTTTCGACCAAAGGTCCTTCAGGCTGTCGCGGACGTAATGGCCCCAGATATCGTTGCCGGCGTCCATCTTGAAATTGAACGGTCCGCACGCGAACGAATAGTCCGCCGGCATAAGGGCGATCATGCTTTGCTGGAACCGGGCCCGGGGATCGCGGATACGCTTTTGCGCGGCCTCGATCATCTTCTCGGAAATGTCATAACCAAAATACATACCCGCCGACAGAACCGGGTCGTTCTTCAGGTAGTCGAAGAAGGCGCCGTAGCCGCAGCCGAGGTCGTTGATGGTGATTCCGCCCTTGAGGTCTTCGGGCGCAACCAGCTTCATCATCAGCTCGAATCGCATCTGCTGGCGCTCTTCGTTGCGCCACATGGCGCCCTTGGGGGTGACCCCGTATCTGTCCAGCTGGTAGTCGAACATGACCGCGATCGGGGCCAGCCATTTGGGCGCTTCCTTAAGGATATCCGAGACCATAGAAATTAACCGTTTTAGGAGCCTAGTTATGAAAAAAGCATCACGAAAAACCTATGTTTACCTAGGGAAAATCCTAGATCGGGTATAAATTTTCCCTATGGCATATCAATCCGAAGGGGTGCTAAAAGAAAACATTATTAATTTATACCAAAGTATAACCGGCGGTGGGTTGTCGAATTGGAGGTTGCAACTTGATGGCACAAGCAGAAGGCAGTAACAGCAATACCAAAAAATTGAGAAAAAAAGGCGGAGCCTATCTCAAGAAACTTCGGGAAGATGCCGGATTGACGCAACGGACGCTGGCCGAAAAAGCCGGTTTCAAATATTACACCTTCATCAGTCAGATTGAGCACGGCGCCGGTAAAATACCGCCGGAACTCTACGAGGCCTATGCGGATGCCGTCGGCATCGATCGCGTGGATTTCATCAAAAACATACTCATGTATTATGATCCCCATGTGTATAAGATTCTCTTCGGAGGGTCAAAATAAGCAGGGGAGTCATTCATGGGAAAAGTCATTCCGCTTCCGAGGGTGCCTTGGTCGTGGACGAGCCGTGAATATGAAATCTTCGCCAGAATCGGGCGATTCTACAACCGAAGCAATTTGGTCAAATCCTTCGCGGATGTGATCGAGGGCAAGACCGACGAGGGCGAGCCTTGGATTGCGTACATGCGCCAGGACGGTGACTCGATCCTGTCGATCACCAAAATCCGGGCCGGTGCCAGGGCGAATTATGTGATCAAGTTTCGCTCGCATATCTATGAGTTCGAGGAACTCGAATCCTTTACCGAAGACTTTATCGTCGAGACCATGTGGGCAGAGGGCGGTTCGCGGCGTTGACCGCCCGCCGTCTCGGCCGGCTCCCGTGGTGGCGATGGTGGATTCCGCGCCGTTTCCCGATTACAACTAGGATCATGTCACGTGACCCCCGTAACAGGCTTTCGGGGTCGTTTAAGTATTGATCGCGAAAGGAGTACCGCATGACGATGCGCGTGGGTGTTATCGGTCTGGGGATCATGGGATCGGCGATCGCCGCGAATTTGATCAAGAACGGCTTTTCCGTCATCGGCTTCGATGTCGACGCGGATAAATGCGCGGCCATGCGCGAGCGCGGCGCCGAGATCGCCGCGTCGCCCGCCGACGTGGCCGGTAAGGCGGATGCCGTGTTTACCCTGCTGCCGAGCGTGGCCGCCCTGGAGACGGTCGTCGTCGGCGCGGACGGCTTGGCGCAATCGGGCAAGAAGGGCCTCGTGGTGTGCGAATGCTCGACGCTTCCCATCGCCGACAAGGAACGCGCCCGCGATACGCTGGATAAGGCGGCGATCGTCCTGATGGATTGCCCCTTGAGCGGCACCGGCGCGCAAGCCCGAACCGGCGATCTGTCGGTCTACGTCAGCGGCGAGAAAAAGGGTTACGAAGCCTGCAAGGACGTCTTTCCGGGTTTTTCCCGTTCGAACTATTACCTCGGCGAATTCGGCAACGGCAGCCGGATGAAATTCGTCGCCAATCTCCTGGTCGCCATTCACAACGTCTCGACCGCCGAAGCGTTTGTCCTCGGCATGAAATCCGGGCTCGATCCCGACATGATTTACAAGGTCATCAAGGACGGCGCCGGCAACTCGCGCATGTTCGAGGTGCGCGGACCGATGATGGTCGAGGGCGATTATTCGGAGGCCACCATGTCGATCAACATGTGGCAGAAGGACATGAAGATCATCATGGAGTTCGCCGCCGCCTTGGGCAGCCCGGCGCCACTTTTGTCGGCCTGCGCGCCGATCTATCACGCCGCCCTGTCGCAGGGCCGCGGCACGGAAGACACCGCCTCGGTGTGCGCCGTGCTCGAGGAGATGGCACGCCTGAAACGCCCGGCGCCGAAGGAATAACGGCCGAACGGTCACGATGTTTTTAATTGGCCCGGAAGAACGGAAAGCCTAGTATCCGGCCGCATTTGCGTTTTTAGAGGGGTTTCCGAGGAGAGAAACATGGCATCGAAAAATAAGTCTAAGAAGACGGTGAAAAAAGCGGCCAAAAAAACCGCCAAGAAAGCTGTCAAGAAAGCCGTTAAGAAAACCGCGAAGAAGGCGGCCAAGAAGCCGGCGAAAAAGAAAAAAACCGCGAAAAAAGGCCGCGCGAAAACCAAGACCGAAGGCGCGGTCAAGGCCGGCCCGCGCGGCAAGCGCATTTTCGATCTGCTCAACATGGGCAAGATTCACGCGGGCGGCACGTATTCGACCGCGCACGGCCCGCTGGTGGAAAGCGACAAGGTTCTGGTCGGCCTGATCTGCAAGCCGCGCGGCACCGGCGCGCGGCCGCACAAGCATCCGAACGAGCAATGGAACTATATCGTTCAAGGGCGGCTTCGGATCGACATCGACGGCGAGAAAAAGGTCGCCGGTCCGGGCACGCTGTTGTACTTCCCGCCGAACGTGGTTCATTCCACGGTCGCCTTGCCCGAGGAAGACGTTTATTTCTTCGTGATCAAGGACCTGTCCCACGACGTTCACGGCATTCCCGCCGACGGCAAGGACACCGGACCGTATTACGAAAAAGGCTTCGAGCCCGGCGCCCGGAAATAGCGAAAATTTCGAATCTTGAAGGGAAACGCTCCGCGGATTTATCGCGGAGCGTTTTCGTTTACGCTTAGAAGGACGCCCAATCGGGCTTCTTCGGCGTCAGGGTCGCTTCGCCGCTTTTCAGCGCCGTGCCGGTGTTGCGGGCCTTCTCGATATATTCGAGGCGCAACAGGGCGAGGCCGATGCCGCCGATGCTTGTCCGCATTTCGCCCGCGTCCTTGCCGTCGAACAGGACCGGCGTGCCCGGCTCCGGCGCGGTGCCGTCGATCGCAACCGGCATCAGGCGTTTCTTGACGAGGCCGCGGTGTTTGGTGCGCGCGGTCAGTTCCTGGCCGACGTAACAGCCCTTGTTCCAATCGACGCCGTGCAGTTCGTCGAAACCGTTTTCGAGCAGGATCGCTTTTTCGATCGCCATGTCTCGGCTGCCGTCGGGCAGGCCCAAGGCGATGCGCTGCTGATCGTAGGCTTGGCGCCCGGTTTTTTGCAGCCCGAGATCGCATAGAATTTTTTCGGCATCGGATCGGGGCAGAACGGCCCGCGCGCCCATGCCGGGATGGCGCGGATCGGTATAAAGCACGCCGCCCTCGAACGGCCGGGCGGCGCCGGGCGTTTCGCCGAGGCCGCAGGTTTCGAGCGCGCCGTCGCCGAACACGGCGGCGACGGCGAAATCGCCGGCCCGGTCCGTCAGGATGGCCTTGGCGCGGAGCTTGTACAGGGTCAACCGGCGCATCAGATCGCCGAGTCGGGCGCTTTCGCCGTCGAGCAGCAAGGCACCGTCCAATTCGGCGATGAAAAAATCGTGCAGGAATTTGCCCTGGGCCGTCAGCAGGGCGGCATAGACCGCGTGTGCCGGGCCGACACGGTCGATGTCGTTGGAGATCAGCCCCTGCAGGAACGGTCGGGCTTCCTCGCCCTTGGCCTCGATCAGGCCGCGGTCTTCGAGTAGGCTGTATTGGGCTGCGGGCATGGTAAAAAAGGGCCCTTCGGGGCAGTTCGGCGGATGATCTAGTAAGTAGCGGTCCCGCGCCGGAGCCGCAAGGGTGGCCCTAGGCAAGACCGCGCGGGCACCGTATAACAACCTGAAATGACGGAAAGATTTCCAAGGAAGCCGAGGGGGGTATGAGCCGGACCGGGGCGGCAGAGCGGGCGGGAGCGGAAAAGCGCTTATTGTTCATTACGGCGACCCGCGTCGGCGACGCGGTTTTGTCGACCGGCATCCTGCGCCATCTGATCGAACGCCATCCCGGCATCCGGGTCAGCGTCGCGTGCGGCCCGGCGGCGGCGCCGTTGTTCGAGGCGGTGCCCGGGCTCGAAGATTTGTTCGTGATGGAGAAAAAAAGCGGATCGATGCATTGGCTCGATCTGTGGAAAGCCTGCATCGGCCGGCGCTGGGACGTGTTGGTCGATCTCCGCCGCTCCTTGATGCCGTTTGCGTTGCGCGCCGGCGTACGGTTCCGCCGCGGCAAGCGCCATACCCGCGAGCATCGGGTGCGCCAACTGGCTGCCGTGGTGTCGCGCGACTCCGATCCGCCGGCGCCGACGCTGTGGGCGGGCGAGAAACACCGGGCGGCGGCCGCTCGGTTTATTCCCGACGGCGGTCCCGTTCTCGCCTTGGGGCCGACGGCGAATTGGGCGGCGAAAGTGTGGCCGGCCGAAAATTTCGCCGAATTGATGCGCCGCCTGACGGGGCCCGACGGCATTTTGCCCGACGCCCGCGTCGCGGTCTTGGGTGCGCCCGGCGAGCGCCCGATGGCGCAGGCCGTCCTCGACGCCATCTCGACCGAACGCCGCATCGATCTGGTGGGCCGCATCGATCTGCTGACAGCCTATGCCTGCCTGAAGCGGTGTGCGTTTTATGTCGGCAACGATTCCGGATTGATGCACGTCGCGGCGGCGGCGGGTGTGCCGACATTGGGTTTATTCGGGCCCAGCGACGACGTATTCTATGCGCCGTGGGGGAGCCATTGCACCGCGATCCGGACGCAAATTCCCTTCGAAAGCATTTTTCCGCCCGGGTTCGATCACCGCACGTCGGGAACCTTGATGGATACGTTGAGCGTCGACGCCGCCGAGGCCGCGGCGCATGCTTTATGGCAACGGCTGGCTGGCAAGGCGGCATGAACGAACGAGACGCCCCGAAACTTTCCGCGCTGATTACCGTGCATAACGAGGAAGATCGTTTGGCGGCCTGTCTCGATTGTCTCGGGTTCGCTGACGAGATCGTCGTTCTGCTCGACGATTGCACGGACGATTCGATGGAAATCGCGCTGCGCTACACGGATCATTTGATCGAGGGCGCGTGGGACCTGGAGGGCCCGCGCCGCAATGCCGGGATCGCCGCCTGCGCGGGGCCGTGGATTCTGGAAGTGGACGCCGACGAACACGTGCCGCCGGCGTTGGCCGAGGAAGTCCGCCGGGTGATCGCGACGACCGATGCCGATTGGCACGAAATTCCGGTCGATAATTTCATCGGCGCCCGGTTGGTGCGTCACGGCTGGGGCGCATCGTACGGGAAAGCCGCTTATCCGGGATTGTTCCGCAAGGGAGTCAAGGTGTGGGGTCCTCAGCGGGTGCATCCCGCGCTCGAATGGTCCGGGCGCAAGGGTGCGAAGCTGCAGAACCGCATTCATCATTACGTGGACCGGAACATTTCCGACATGATCCGCCGCCTCGA
>JAVJPD010000032.1:0-1392 GCA_040216475.1 Rhodospirillales bacterium | reverse complement strand
GCCGTTCGGTTCTTTGAAATCAGAAGGGTTTCGTTTGATCGACAAAGGCCGCGTGATTTATTTCACCGGCAAGGCCAAGCTGATTATGTATCCCGAGATTTCCCAGTCCCTTAAAAAGAAGCCGGCGGTTCCGCAGTGATGGAGAAACGCCGAAGCCTGTATCTGCTGGGGGTCGGTGCCGTTTTTTGCGCGTTGATCTTCGAGGCCAAGGCCCAAACCCTCAATTTCGCCAGTACCGAAAACAATCAGCCGATCGAGATCACGGCCGAACAGGGCATCGAGTGGCAGCGCGACAAGCTCATTTTTCTGGCGAAGGGCAATGCGCATGCGATTCGGGGCGACGTTAACGTCTATGCCGATACCCTGAAGGCCCATTACCGGGAGAAGGCCGGAATCGATCCCAAGACCCAGGCCAATTCGAAGGGCACCGAAATCTGGCGCCTCGATGCCGACAGCAACGTTCGGATCGTATCGCCGGGCCAGAAGGCGTTCGGCGACAAGGGTGTTTATGACGTCGATAAGGCCATTCTCGTTCTGACGAGTGCCGGCAAGAAGCGGGTCCGGTTCGTGACCGAGCAGGATATCATCACGTCCGATCGGCAGATCGAATATTGGGAAGCCAAACAGATGGCCGTGGCACGCGGCGACGCGATCGCCAAGCGCGAGGACCGGGTGCTGAAGGCCGACGTGCTGGCGGCATACTTCCGTAAGGATAAGGACGGTAAATCCAAGGTTTACCGGATCGAAGCGTTCGATAACGTTCGCGTCAACACGGCCGAGGAACGTGCCATTGCCGACCGCGGCGTTTATGTGGTGGCGACGGGTATCGCGGTTCTGACCGGGCGGGTCCGGATGTTCCGGGGGCCCGATCAGCTCAACGGCTGTAAGGCCGAAATCAACCTGAATACGGGCATCAGCAAGCTTTTTAGCTGTCCGCCGTCAGCCGAAGGGGGCGGGCGCGTTCATGGTGTGCTAAAGTCCTCCAAGGGCAAAAAGCCCGTGCCGGCCGGTAAGGAAAAATAAACCCGTCGGTTCCTACAGTGCTACCGGAGAGCAAGACCGGAAAATGGCAAAAAAGTTTATTTATCAAGGCCCTAAAAAGCGTTCCCCGCCGGCGGCGGCCGCCGATACGGCGGGCCCGCGGCTGGTCGCCGATAATCCGGGCCTTTATGCGGGCAACCTCGGCAAGCGGTTCAAGAAACGCCCGGTGGTGCGCGGGGTCAGCCTGCATGTTCAGCGCGGCGAGATCGTCGGCCTCCTGGGGCCGAACGGCGCCGGAAAAACCACTTGTTTTTATATGATTACCGGCCTTCTGCCGCCGGATTACGGCACCGTGATCCTGGACAGCGAGGACATCACCGATTTGCCGATGTACCGCCGCGCCCGCCTCGG
>JAVJPD010000031.1:0-1882 GCA_040216475.1 Rhodospirillales bacterium | reverse complement strand
ACTCGTAAGGGAGGTTTGTCTCGATGAGTACAAACACGTCACTGTTGCGCGCCGTTTCGGCCGTCTCGATCCTTGCCGCCGGCGCAATGCTCATATCAACGCAAGTACAATCGGCCGATTTTTCGGCGAAAAAAGTCAATCTCACCGTCCCTCTCCAGGAAGGCGGCGGGTCGGATCACTATGCCCGGCTTTTTGCACCGTTCATGTCCCAGCACCTGCCCGGCAAACCGACGCTTCTCGTTATGAACAAACCGGGCGGCGGCGGCGTCAAGGCCTCCAACTGGTTCGAACGCAGCGGCAAGAAAGACGGCAGCGACTTCATGGTCGTTTCGACCTCCAATCTGACCGGCATGGTGCTCGGCGGCACGAAGATCAAATACAACCTGAACAAGTGGCGTTTCATCATGCTGTCGCCGAAGGGCACCGTCGTATACGCCCTGCCGCGGACCGGCGCCACGGGCAAAGACATCGTCGCCGACGTCAAAGCCATGCGCAAGGTCGTCATGAAGCACGGCGCCAAGAACCCGACCTCGGCCGAGTTGCGCTCCTTCATGGCGTTCGACATGCTGGGCTTCAAGATCAAGCCGGTGTTCGGCCTGTCGACGGGCAAACAGCGTAAGGCGATCCTGCGCGGCGAACTCGACATCAACTACGATTCAGCCGATGCCTATCTGTCCAAGGCCCACAAATACGTCAAGAAAGGCACCATCGTTCAACTCATGACCCTCGGTTACTTCGCGAACGGCAAGATCGGCCGCGACCCGGCTTTTCCTGAGTTGCCGACGTTCCCGGAAGTGTATGAAAAAGTCACCGGCAAGAAACCGGCCGGCCCCATGTGGGACACGTACCAGCACTTCTTCCACATGGGCGTGACCGCCTCGAAAGCGTTCGCCCTGCCGCCGGGTACGCCAGACAGCATTCTGAACACGTACGTGACGGCGGCCAAGGCGACGGTCAACGATCCGAAATTCAAGAAGATCGCGCTCAAGACCCTCGGCACCTACGAACAATCCTTCGGCAAGGACGCCCAGGAGGTCATCAAGTTCGCCGTCGACATTTCGCCCGCCAGCAAGGCGTTCATGGCGAAGTGGATCAAAGAGCAGTTCGACGTGAATATCTAAGCAACATCTAAGCTGCGCGTGACGGCGCCGAGCCGTCGCGGCAAGACTCGCCGAACCGGCCCCGGGACACCCCGGGGCCGGTCTTTTATATTGTGCCGATACCCTTGCGCCGGCACCGTATCGGCAGGCGGTTATAGAAAACCGGTCGTCAATTTTTATGCGATCCCGACCGAGATCGAGAGGCCCCGAATTCACAACCATGCGTTGTCAGTAATATATTGAAATCAAAGCAAAAAAAAATGCCGCCCGCGGACATCAAACCTTGAAATCCTGGCCCGTTTAACCTTAAGGTAAAAACGCTTCAACAGGGCAAACAAGACGTTGGGGGAGACTTGGGAGGCAACCAATCTTTAGAACGCCGCGCGAAAAAGCGGTTCCCGTGAAATTCAATTGTAATGATTTGTTGAAGAGTGACGTGCGGCCACGTGTACCCGTATTGGGCATCGAGGCCCGACATTCAACTCTAATCGGAGGATAGTCCCATAGAAGAAGCTGCGCTCAAAGCCGTCGCAACGATTTTCACGCCGGACCATATCGCATTCCTATCTGGCGGCGTGTTTCTCGGATTGATCGTCGGCATCCTGCCGGGCCTAGGGGGCACCGCAGGGCTTTCGTTATTGTTGCCGTTCGTGTTCGGCATGGAGCCGTCTCATGCGCTTGCCATGATGATCGGCCTGCAATCTGTCACGGCAACGTCGGACACGTTCCCGTCCGTACTCATGGGTATTCCCGGCACGGCGAGTTCGCAAGCCACCGTCATG
>JAVJPD010000030.1:0-3266 GCA_040216475.1 Rhodospirillales bacterium | reverse complement strand
AATCGGCTCTAGGGTTTCCTTAATCCGCAAAACGCGCGGAGCCCCTTACCGGGGCTTATCCTTGTGCGCCCTTGATCCGGCCCTCTTCGTTGCCCATTGTTAAGGAATCTTCTTATCGGCGCGTCCCCGGAGCCGCCATGACCAATGCCGACTCATCGCCCGCCAAGACCATCATCCCGATCGGCTGGGAAGCGATTCACCACGATCTGCGCGCCCTGGCGACGCGCCTGCACCCCATGGCGCCCTGGCAAGGAATCGTCGCCGTCACGCGGGGCGGCCTGGTGCCGGCCGCCATCCTGGCGCGCGAGCTGGATATCCGGCTGATCGATACGGTCTGCGCCGCCAGTTACGACGGCCACGATAACGGGCCCGTCGACATTCTCAAGACGCCCGATCTCGCCATCAAGAACAAGGGCAACGGCTGGCTGCTGATCGACGACATCGTCGACACCGGCGCAACGGTTCAGGCGATCCGGCTTTATCTGCCCGGCGCTTTTTTCGCCGCGCTCTATGCCAAGCCGGCCGTGAAGCACAAGATCGATCTGTTCCTGCACGAAGCGGCGCCGGATCTCTGGATCGAATTCCCCTGGGAGCGCGGCGCTTAACCCCCGACGAACGCGAGCGTCACGGGCCTATAACAACCCATAAGCCGCGAGCAAAACCACGGCGTAACGCGCGCCCTTGCCGATCCCGACCAGCAGCAGGAAAATGCCGGGCCGAACGCGCATCAAGCCGGCGATGAACGTCAGCGGATCGCCGATCAGGGGCAGCCAGGCCAATAGCAGCGACCAGATACCGTAGCGCGCGAACCATGCCTGCGCCCGGTGCAATCGGCCGGGCTTGAAAGGAAACCACCGCTTGTCCTGCCAGCGCAGGCAGAACCGCCCGAGCGCCCAGTTGAGAAATCCGCCGAGGGTGTTGCCGATGCTTGCCACCGTCCACAGCGCCCAACCGTCGTGTTGGTTGACGGCATAGAGCGCCGCCAGCACGGCTTCCGAGGAAAACGGCAGCAACGTCGCCGCCAGGAACGCACTCAGGAACAGGCCCAGATAGGTTTCCACGCAAGGCGCGCCGCTACACGGGCACGTTGTCGATCAGACGCGCCTTGCCGAGTTTGGCCGCCGCCAAAACCCGGCCCGGCCCGCCGGTATGATCGAACGGCGCGAGGGTCGCGGCATCGCGCACGGTCACGTAATCGACCTTGGCGAAACCGGCCGCCGCCAGCGTCTCGGCCGCCCATGCCTCGACCGCCTTGATACCCTCCCCCGTTCGCACCTTTCCGGCGGCCTCGGTGAGGGTCCGGTACAACGTCGGCGCGATCCGGCGCTCGTGCGCATCGAGATACCGGTTGCGCGAGGACAGCGCGAGGCCGTCCGGTTCGCGCACGGTCGGCACGCCGTCGATCGCGATGGGGATATTCAAATCCGCGACCAGGCGTTTCACCACCTGCAGTTGCTGATAATCCTTTTCGCCGAAGAACGCCCGATCGGCGCCCGACTGCAGAAACAGTTTCGTCACCACGGTCGCAACGCCGGTGAAAAAGCCGGGGCGGAACGCGCCTTCGAGAATATCGCCGAGCCCGGAAACCGAAACCGACGCCGAGAAACCGTCGGGATACATCTCCCCGCCGGCGGGCGCGAACAGGAGATGCACGCCGGCTTCCTCGAGCAGCGCCGTATCGCGCGCCTCATCGCGCGGATATTCGCCGAAATCCTCGCTCGGCCCGAACTGCTTCGGGTTGACGAACAGCGTCGCGACGGTGCGGCCGGTCTGTGCAAGCGAGGCTTCGGCCAAAGCGAGATGGCCCGCGTGCAGGCCGCCCATGGTCGGCACCAGGCCGACCGCGAGGCCGTCGCGCTGCCAGGATTTCACCCGGCGGCGCAAATCCGCGATCGTGCGAACGATCTCGAGTTGTGTCGCGGGTTGCTTCGCGAGGTGTTCCGTCATGGGATTTTATTTACGCCGTTTCGCTTTCGGCGGCGGCTTCATGCCGAAACAGTGCTCGGGCCCGGGAAACCGGCCCGCCCGCACGTCGGCGGCGTACTGTTTGGCCGCCTCGGCGATGCCCTGGCCGAGCTCGGAATAGCGCTTCACGAATTTCGGCGTGAACTCCTTGAACAGGCCGACCAGATCTTCCGTCACCAGCACCTGGCCGTCGCACGCGGGCGAGGCGCCGATGCCGATGGTCGGAATCGGAATGGCCTTGGTGATCTTGCGCGCGACCGCTTCGATCGTGCCCTCGATCACCACGGCGAAGGCGCCGGCATCCGACACCGCCTTGGCGTCGGCCATGATACGCTTGGCCTCGGCTTCGGTTTTGCCCTGGGCGCGAAAGCCGTACATGTTCACCGATTGCGGCAGCAAGCCGATATGCCCCAGTACCGGAACCCCGCGTTGGGTCAGGAAACGGATCGTCTCGGCCATCTCGGAGCCGCCTTCGAGTTTGACCGCATCGCAGCCGGTTTCCATCATCACCCGCGCCGCGTTGCGGAACGCGGCTTGCGGGGATTCCTGATAGGTGCCGAACGGCATGTCGACGACGACGCAGGCCTTGTTCGAGCCCCGCATGACGGCCTGGCCGTGTGCAATCATCATGTCGAGGGTGACGCCGATGGTGCTGTCGAGCCCGTAGAGCACCATGCCGAGAGAATCGCCGACCAGCAGCAGATCTACGTGCTCATCGAGCAACACGGCGGTCAGGCTGGTATAGGCCGTCAGACACACGATGGGCTCGGCGTTCTTGCGCGCGCGGATATCGCTGACCGTGACCGGTTTTCTCTTGCCTTCGACGCTCATGAAACCCTCTCTAAAAACGGCGCCAGGGTAGCCGTCCGCTTGGCCCATGCAAGCGAATTATCGTTTTTATCGCGATACGCCCCGGTTCCCGGCCATTTTCCCGCCACTCATGAGGGCGGATGCGCTCAAGGGCGCGTGTCCCGATCCCGCTGCGGCGACTCGGTGTCTTTTTGAAAGCGTTTGCGGTTTTTCGGATGAAACGCCCAGAAGACAATTCCGACGAAAAGAGCGATCAGCCAAATGACTCCGCCCACGCCGATGGATGCCCCCGTTTCAGGCCCTGCCACGATGTGTCGTTTCCTTTCTCCCGGGCGAGGCGATTTCCCGTTTTCCGTCCGCCTCATGCCGGCGCCATAATTCTACCAGAATTCCGCTTTAAATTTCCCCTCTTTCCTGGCCGTTCCAGGGCGAAAACGAATCCACTTCCCGGCCCAAGCAGGCTAGAGCCGGTCATGGTTCGTCGGAATCGC
>JAVJPD010000029.1:0-2659 GCA_040216475.1 Rhodospirillales bacterium | reverse complement strand
TTTCGTTCGACGACCCGACCGCCCGGTGAAAATCGACGTAGGGCGTCCCGGCCAGAAGCCGGTCGAGCGCCGCCAGGGTTCGCGGCTGTCCCGACGCCCCCCGTTGCGCGTTGACCTCCTGCAAACACAGGAGATCCGCCTTCAAACGCAAAAGTTGCGGACGCAAAATGCCGAGCCGTTCCGCCAGCGGCGGGTCCAAATCCGGCTTATCGTCCAGATTCTCCAGGTTAAACGTTCCGACGCGGAAAACGGGCACGTTCCCTCCGCTTTACATGCAGGCCTTGCGATTTGTCATAACATCGGCCCCCTGCCGGCCACTTGATCCGAATCATCGACGGCTTATGTAAAACTAAAGCATATTTCGAACGTTGGCTCTCGTGTCTTTTACGACTTTAACCTTTATAGGAAAGCGGACGCACCGATGAAACCGATACGCACTTGGGTTGTTGTCGCCGACGGCGCACGCGCCGTTCTGTTACTGAACGAAGGCCCCGGCAAAGGCCTCACGCCGTTGACCGGCGAGCTCCGTCAACCGGCGAAACCGACGCGCGAAATCGGAACGGATCGACCCGGCCGAGTGCAGGAAAGCGCCGATTCCTCCCGGCATGCCATGGAGCCGCGCGTGGATTGGCATCGCTTCGAGAAGCAGCATTTCGCCGAAAAGATCGCGGCCATGCTCGATACCGCCGCCGAGAAAAAAGAAATGGACCGCATCGTTCTCGTCGCGCCGGCGAAAACCCTCGGCGATCTCCGCAAGGCCATCAACGGACAGACGGCGGCTCTCGTGCGCAATGAGGTCGCGAAGGACCTCACGAACCTGAAGCCACACGAACTCGTCGCGCATCTGGGTTCGGTCGTCGTGCTTTAGGATCGTACGCTCAAGCCGCCGGCCGGTATTCCTTCGGCTTATGCCGCGTTTTCCTGCGTCAACCTGACGGCGATTTCCTCGATCAACGCGCCCTGGCGCCGGCTCAACATCTCGCACTCGAGTCTCATGAGCCGGCCCGGCCGGCCCAGCAATTCCGCCAACCGTTTATCGGTGTCCCGCAATTCCCCGCACCGATCGCGAAAGCGCGCATCCCGCCTTGCGAGGGTCACGATAACGTCCCTGTAGCCGGGGAAACGCTCGAATACCGCAGCCTCACTGTCTGTCATCGTCCCGAACTCCTGTTCACGAACGTTTTTTGAAATTTTTATGTTTATGTTTAAGTGTAAGCAGGGGAGCCGGAGACCGTCATTGACTTAAATCAGGGCAACGCATCATCGTCCGCTCCACGTCCGCCGCTCGAAGCATGGGCACGCATCATCAGTGTCCTCAAATCCCGCCCCTGACTCAACAAGACTTCATTCGGCCCGGCATGCCGCCCCTTCCCGCCGAATCACGCCTGATTTCCGCCGCTTTTGCACGGATTGGGTAAAAAATCCTTTGTGTTCGTGACCCATACCATTTAATCCTAATTCCCGAGGAAAAACCTCGGCACTGCATCGAGGCCTTGAGCCGTGTTATGCTGCCTTCGGCGCAAGACGGCACGACGCGCAAACGGACGCGAGCATACGGATGGCAACCCAAGCCCAGACGCTGGACACCGAGACCGATAAGCTTCATCAGGCCCAGCTGGAAAACCGGCACCTGAAGGACACCATCGGCGCGCTGCGCGAGGAACTCGAGCAGCAGCGCTTCGAAAGCCAGGAAAACTTCCAAAAGGCGACGACCGAGGTCCATAACGAAGTCGTCCAACTCAAGGAGACCATCTCGGCCCTGCG
Source organism: Rhodospirillales bacterium (assembly GCA_040216475.1). Lineage (GTDB taxonomy): Bacteria > Pseudomonadota > Alphaproteobacteria > Rhodospirillales > CALINB01 > CALINB01. The sequence goes on along the minus strand of JAVJPD010000029.1, from coordinate 895 downwards.
CGACGAAATGGAAAACCTCCGCTTCGAGAAGGACGAGGTCGTGCAAAAGGCCGTCTCGGCCGCGGCCGACGAAATCGCCCAATTGAAGGAGACCGCCGGCGCCCTGCGCGACCAGATGGACGAGCTTCGATTCGAAAAAGACGAGGCCGTTCAGCAGGCGGTCGCGGCGGCCAACTCGGAATCCGCGCAGCTCCGCGAAACCATCGGTGCCTTGCGCGACGAGCTTGACCTGCTCAAGTTCAATCACGAAGATACCGCTCAAGCCATGGAACGCGCCCACCGGGACGAGGTCGCGCAATTGCAGGAAACGATCTCCGTCCTACGCGAGCAGATGGAGAAATCCGGTGGATAACGGCAACGGGCGGCGATACAGCGCCAAGGACGCGCGTGAGGAGTCGGGTGCAGCCGCGCGCCGCGGCGCGAAAAAGCCCACGGAAAATGCCACCGGAAAATCCAGCGCCGCGAAGAACAAGCAATCCGCCGCCGAAAAGACCGAGGCTCTCGCGAAGCGCTTGCGCCGCGCCGAGATGCTGCTCAACGTTTCCAAGAAAATGGCGGCCATCGAAACCCTCGACGAGGTGCTGCAGACGCTGGTCGACATCACCACCGAGGAAACCGAAGCCGAACGGGGCACCCTGTTCCTCAACGATCCGCAAACGAACGAGCTCTATTCGCGCGTCGCCCAGGGCACGGCGCGGCGCGAAATCCGCTTTTTGAACAATACCGGCATCGCCGGCGCCGTGTTCGAATCCGGCAAGGGCGAAATCATTCACGACGCCTACCGGGATTCCCGCTTCAACCGCTCGATCGACCAGCAAACCGGCTTTTCCACCAAAACCGTCCTGTGCGCCCCGATCAAGACCGTGCGCGGCGATATCATCGGCGTGGCGCAGTG
>JAVJPD010000028.1:0-11409 GCA_040216475.1 Rhodospirillales bacterium | reverse complement strand
CGGTATTGGAAACGCCGAGGGCATGGGCGGCGCGGACGTAATCGAAATTGCGCGCGCGCAGGAATTCGGCGCGCACCACGCCGACCAGCGCCACCCAGCTGAACAGCAGCAGAAGCCCGAGCAGCCACCAGAAGTTCGGCTCGACGATGCTGGCGAGGATGATCAGCAGGAACAGCGTCGGCAGGCCCTGCCAGATTTCGATGAAGCGCTGGAACAGAAGATCGACCATGCCGCCGAAGTAGCCCTGAACCGCGCCGGCGGCGACGCCGATGATGCTGCTGAAGAAGGTAAGGATGAGGCCGAACAGAACGGAAATGCGGAACCCGTAAATCAGCCGGGCCACCACGTCGCGGCCCTGATCGTCGGTGCCGAGCCAGTTCTCCGTCGACGGCGGCGCCGGTGCGGGCACCGGCAGTTCGTAATTGATGGTGTCGTAGGAATAGCGAATCAAGGGCCAGATCATCCAGCCCCTGGAATTGATCTGCTTGGCGATGAAGGGATCGCGGAAATCGGTGTCGGTCGGGAAATCGCCGCCGAAGGTGGTCTCGGCGTAATCGACGACGACGGGGAAGTAGAAATCGCCGTCGTATTTCACCAGGAACGGCTTGTCGTTGGCAATGAACTCGGCGAACAGGGTGAGGACGAAGATCACCAGGAAAATCCACAACGACCAGAAGCCGCGCCGGTTGGCGCAGAAATTCTGCAAGCGCCGTTCGGTGATCGGCGTGATGTCCATGCCGAGAAAGCGGTTGCGTTCCACGGGCTACACCGTCCGCGCTTCGAAGTCGATCCGCGGATCGACCACGTGATACATGAGATCGCCGACCAGATTGAGCAGGAGGCCGAGCAGGGTAAAGAAATACAGCGTGCCGAACATGACCGGGTAATCCCGGTTGATGACCGCCTCGAAACCGAGCAGGCCGAGGCCGTCGAGCGAGAAGATGATCTCGATCAGCATCGCGCCGGTGAACAGAATGCCGATGAAGGCGCCGGGAAAACCGGCGATCACGATCAGCATCGCGTTGCGGAACACGTGGCCGTACAGCACCCGGTTTTCCGCGAGGCCCTTCGAGCGCGCGGTGGTGACGTACTGCATCTTGATCTGGTCGAGGAACGAATTCTTGGTCAGCATCGTCAGTCCGGCGAAGCCGCCGATCACGAGCGCCAGCACGGGCAGGGCGATATGCCAGAGATAATCGGTGATCTTGCCGAAGAAGCTGAGCTGTTCCCAGTTCGACGAGGTGAGGCCGCGCAACGGGAACCAGTCGAGGAAGCTGCCGCCGGCGAACAGTACCACCAGCAGGATTGCGAACAGAAAGTTCGGAATCGCGTAGCCGACGATGACGATGGCGCTGGTCGCGGTATCGAAGCGGGTGCCGTCGCGCACCGCCTTCGCCACGCCGAGCGGTATGGAAATCAGATACACGAACAGCGTCGTCCACAACCCGAGGCTGATCGAGACCGGCATTTTTTCGAAAACAAGATCGATCACGGAGCGGTCGCGGAAATAGCTTTTGCCGAAATCGAACACCGCGTAGTTCTTCAGCATCAGCCAGAACCGCTCGTGCGCCGGTTTGTCGAAACCGTACATGCGCTCGATTTCCTTGATGAAGGCGGGATCGAGGCCGCGCGCGCCGCGGTATTTCGAGGCGACCTCGGCGGCTGCGCCGGTCATCTGCTGGGCTTGGCCGCCGCCGGCGATGTCGCCGCCGGGATCGCCGCTGATGCGCGCCGTGGCGCCGACCGCGGTGCCCTTGATTTGCGCGATCAGTTGCTCGACCGGGCCGCCGGGCGCGGCCTGCACGATCACGAAATTGATGACCATGATTCCGAACAGGGTCGGAATGATCAACAGCAGGCGGCGGATGATATAGGCGTACATCGGCGTTTGCTCTATGTCTCGGTCACGTCCGGTCCCGGGGCCCGGGGATTACCGTTTGATCTTACGATGCTCTTGTGTCTTTCCGGCTTTATTTCTATCCATCCACCAATACATGAAGGCGAGGTTATAGTCCGGATTGATCTCGGGGCGGCCGAAGATGTCCCAATAGGCGATCCGGAAGGTGTTGATATGCCAGTGGGGCACCACGTAATGGCCCCACAGCAGCACCCGATCCAGCGCGCGGGTGCGAACGATCAGGCCCCTGCGGTCGGGCGCCGCGATCAACAGGTCGATCAGCTTGTCGATGGCCGGGTTTCGAATGCCGATGATGTTGCGGCTGCCTTGGCGCCCGGCGGCGTCCGATCCCCAGAATTCCCGCTGTTCGTTGCCGGGCGAGAGGGATTGGCCTAACACGCCGACGACCACGTCGAAATCGTAATCGTCGAGGCGGCGCCGGTATTGCGCCGAGTCGACCGTGCGCACCCGGGCGTCGATGCCGAGGCGTTTGAGATTGCGGATGTACGGCAGCACGATGCGCTCGAACAACGGCGAAATGAGCAGGATTTCGAAGCGGAACGGCCGCCCGGTCTCGGCGTTGACCAGCTTTCTGTCCTTGAACGTCCACCCGGCGGCTCGCAAGAGCTTGAAGGCTTCGCGCAGATTGGCCCGGATGTCGCCGCTGCCGTCGGTTTTCGGCACGGCGTAGGGTGTCGTGAAGACCTCTTCGGGGATTTGTCCGCGCAGCGGCTCGAGAATTTTCAGCTCTTCCGGGCCCGGCAGGCCGCTCGATGCCAGATCGGAATTGTCGAAGTAGCTCTTGGTGCGCGTGTATTGCCCGTAGAAAAGGTTCTGGTTGCTCCATTCGAAATCGAACGCGTATGCCAAGGCCCGCCGGACCCGGCGGTCCTTGAACAGCGGACGGCGCAGATTCATGGCGAAGCCCTGCATGCCCGACGGGTTGTGATGGCGGATCTCGTCTTTCTTGATCCAGCCGGCGCGCAAGGCCGGGGAGTCGTAAGACGTCGCCCAGGCTTTCGAGGAATTCTCGAGGCGAAAATCGTACTCGCCCGCCTTGAAGGCCTCGAGGGCGACGGTGTCGTCGCGGTAATAGTCGTAACGGATGATGTCGAAATTGTTGGCGCCCTTGTTGACCGGGATGTCGGCGCCCCAATAATCCTTCACGCGCTCGTAGGTGATGAAGCGGCCCGGCTCGAAATTCTTGATTTTATACGGCCCGCTGCCCAAGGGCGGCGTCAGAGTGGTTTTGTCGAACTCCCGGTTCTGCCAGTAGTGTTTCGGCAGCACCGGCAGTTGGCCCATGATGACCGGCAGCTCGCGGTTCTCGCCGCCGGCGAACGTAAACTTGACCGTACGCGGCCCCGTTTGCTCGACCTTGGCGACGTTCGCGTAATAGAACCGAAAAAACGGCTGCCCCTTTTGCTTGAGCGTCTCCAGGCTGAAGATGACGTCATCGACGGTGATCGGCTTGCCGTCGTGCCAGCGCGCGTTTTCGTGCAGCGTGAACGCGACCCAGGAGCGATCCGGCGGCGTTTCCACCGATTCGGCGATCTGACCGTATTCGGTGGCGGGTTCGTCCATCGCGCTCGTCATCAGGGCTTCCATCGTAAAGCCGAGCCCGGCGGCGGGATTGCCCTTGATGATGTAGGGGTTGAACGAATCGAACGTGCCGGTGGTATGACGGCGCAACGTGCCGCCTTTCGGCGCGTTCGGATCGGCATATTCGAAATGCTTGAAGCCGGGCGGATATTTCGGCTCGCCGTGAATCGCGATTCCGTGGCTGGGTTTGGTTGCGGGCTTGGTTTCGCGATCGGCGGCGAAACCGGCGGTCGGCCATGCCCCCAGAACCATGAACAGAACCGCGACGGCAAACGATGCCGGTAAAAGCCTTATCACGCGTGCCAGGATCGGGTTCGTCATGCCGGATGCGATATTGACGGCGGAGCGGTTCGGGATCAACCGGTGATCCTAAAACCGTTCATAATTCTTCGTGATCAACCCTTAAGCGCCTTAAGAGCCTGTGCGTGAAGGGCCTTGTCGCCGGCGGCGATCACGCGCCCGTCGGTCTTGAACCCGAGCGGCTTGCCCCGCCAATCGGTCATCACGCCCCCGGCGCCTTCGACGATCGGCACCAGGGCGACGAAATCGTAGGGTTTGAGATCGGCTTCGCAGACCAGGTCGAGATAGCCGCCGGCGAGATACCCGTAGGCGTTGCAATCGCACCCATAGACCGTATGGCGGACCTTGGCCTTGAGTGCGTCGAACGCCGTCAGGGCCTTGCCGTGAAACATGTGCGGCGTGGTGGCGGACAGCCAGGCCCGCGCGATATCCGGACAGGTGCGTACCCGGGCTTCCTTGCCGTTGAACAGGGTCGGCCGGTCCTTGCAGCCGATCCAGCGTTCCTTGAGCACGGGGTTGTCGAGAATGCCGAGGATCGGCGTTCCCTTATAGGTCAGCCCGATCAAGGTGCCGAACAGCGGTTTGCCGATCGAGAACGAGCGGGTGCCGTCGATGGGATCGATCACCCAGACGTAATCGGCGTCCAACCGTTCGGGTTCCTGTTCCTCGCCGAAAATACCGTGATCGGGCACGGTGTTGCGCAGGACCGACCGCAGCGCCGCCTCGATTTCCTTGTCGGCCACGGTGACCGGCGAGGCGTCCGCCTTGGCTTCGATGTCGAGCGGCGTGCGGAAGTATTTGCGCGCGATGGGCGCCGCCGTCTCGGCCAGACGGACGGCCACATCGAGAAAGGTCGACGGGCCGCCTACGCTCATGGCCGCAGAACTCCTTGGAAATCTTTAGGGGAGGGGTTTCGGCGAATCGCTGAGGCTGCGCAGGTAGACGATCACCGCGGCGCGCTCGGAGGCCTTCTTGATGCCGGCAAAGGTCATCTTGGTACCCTTGGCGAAATCGCGCGGGCTTTCGATGAAGGCATCGAGGTTCTTGTACGTCCATTCGCCCTTCTTTTCCTTAAGGGCGCCGGAGTAATTGAAGCCTTCGTGGTATGCGATCTTGCTGCCGACGACGTTCCACAAATTGGGGCCGACCCGGTTCTTGCCGCCCTTTTCGGCGGTGTGGCAGGCCTTGCACTTGCCGAATACCTTGGCGCCGGCCTTGGCATCAGCCTTGGCGAGCAGGGTCAGGGCATCCTTCGGTTCGGCGGGTTCGCTGCTGGCTTGGCTGGCGCCCGCATCCGGCAGACCGGCGATTTCGATGGCGGGTTTCTTGGGGGTGTCGGCATGGACGGTGACATTGCCGATGACGTTGGTGCCCCAGACCAACCACATGACGATCAAAACGGACGCGCCGAATTTTTCCAGAAACGAAAAATGCATTAATCGATCCCCTTTCGTATTGGCGCCTGCATAGCCAAGCATAGGTACGCGGCGCATATTGCCCCAGGCTTCCGTCCCGTTCAACATCGCCGGAAAAATCGGTTTTGGGGGCGGCGGCCGGGGGGTATGGTGCGCTATCGCGCCGGGACTATAGTGCGGCCCGCCGCCCGGGTCCATAGGCGCGTTGCGTGATTTTTTCGTCTGTTTTCCGCCGTTTTCGGCACTATTTTCGGTGCATAAATCGAACCATGAGCCTGCCCCGCAACCCCGTCGTTCTGATTCCCGCCCGCATGGCGTCCGAGCGCCTGCCGGGCAAGCCGCTCGCCGATATCCACGGCGCGCCCATGATCGTGCAGGTGTTGCGCCGTGCGCTCGAGGCCGACGTCGGCCCGGTGGTGGTGGCCGCCGCCGAGGCCGAAATTGCCGCCGCCGTGGAGGCGGCGGGTGGGCGCGCGGTCCTGACCAAGCCGGCCCACCCGTCGGGCTCGGATCGGATCTTCGAGGCGCTTGAAATCATCGATCCGAAGGGCGCGCACGACGCGGTGATCAACCTGCAGGGCGATCTGCCGAGCATCGATCCGGCCGTGGTGCAGACGGTCTTGAAGCCGCTCGGCGAGGGCGCGGTCGATATCGCCACGCTGGTATGCGAGATCGAGGACGATGCCGAGCGCGACAACCCCAACGTGGTGAAGGCCGTGGTCGGGTTCCGCGATGGCAATGCCGTCGGGCGGGCGCTTTATTTCTCGCGCGCCGTGGTGCCCGCCGGGCCGGGGGCGCACTACCATCATATCGGTATTTACGCCTACTGCCGCGGCGCCCTGGCGCGGTTCGTCAAGCTGCCGCCGGGAGTCTTGGAGACGCGCGAGAAGCTCGAGCAGTTGCGGGCGCTCGAAGCCGGCATGCGGATCGACGCGGCCCGCGTTGACACGATCCCGCTCGGTGTCGATACTCCCGCCGATCTTGAGAAGGCCCGGGCATTGCTGCGCCCGGCGGACTAAAGGCAAAGCGACCGAACCGATGGCCGAGACCGACAACATCATCGCCTTTCAGGGCGCGCACGGCGCGTATTCCGATCTCGCCTGCCGCCAGGTGTTTCCGGATAAGATGACGCTGCCGTGCCGCACGTTCGAGGACGCGTTCGCGGCGATTCGCGACGGCAAGGCGGGCAGCGGCATGATCCCGATCGAGAACTCGCTGGCCGGGCGGGTCGCCGACATCCATCACCTGCTGCCCGACTCGGGGCTCTACATCATCGGCGAGCATTTCCAGCGGGTGAACCATCATCTGATGGGCGTGAAGGACGCGACGCTCAAGAGCATCACGCATGTTCACAGCCACGTGCATGCGTTGAGCCAGTGCCGCGAGATCGTGCGCAAGCTCGGCATCACGCCGGTGGTGCATGTCGATACCGCCGGCGCCGCTGCCGAGATCGCCGAAAGAAACGATCCCACGCAGGCGGTGATCGCTTCGGAGTTGGCCGCGCAGCTGCACGGCCTCGATATCCTCGCGGCCAACGTCGAGGACGCCGAGCACAACACGACGAGATTCCTGATCATGACTTGCGAGCCCAAGGTGGCGCCGCAAGGCGACGGTATCGTGATCACCAGTTTCGTCTTTCGGGTGCGCAACGTGCCGGCGGCGCTTTACAAGGCGCTCGGCGGGTTCGCCTCGAACGGCATCAACATGAGCAAGCTCGAAAGTTATCTGGTCGGCGGGCATTTCCAGGCGGCGCAGTTCTATGCCGACGTCGAGGGCCATCCCGAGGACCAAGGCATGAAGCACGCCTTCGAGGAGCTCCGGTTCTTCTCCCACGAAGTGCACGTGCTCGGCACCTATCCGGCGCATCCATTCCGCTTCGAGAACGGCTTGCCGGCGGAGGAATGACCGGAGAATTCAGCGGCCTTCGGCGATCCATTCGTCGATCAGCCAGCGCGCGATCGAATCGGGCCGGGACAACTGATAGCCCTTGTCCGGAAAGTCGGCGAGATCCTCGCGGCTGAACCAGAAGGCTTCCTCGATCTCGTCCTGATCGCAGACGATCTCCTCGGAAACCGCGCGGGCGCGGAAACCCAGCATCAGGGACGACGGGAACGGCCACGGTTGCGAGGCTTTGTACGTCACCTCGGTGACGATGACGCCGACCTCCTCGAGCACTTCGCGCGCGACCGCCTCCTCCAGGCTTTCGCCCGGATCGACGTAGCCAGCGAGTACGGAGAAACGGCCTTGCGGAAACGAGTTCTTATGGGCGAGCAGGCACACGTCGCCGTTTGATGTCTCGCGGGTTACCAGCATGATCACGGCCGGGTCGGTGCGCGGGTAATGCTCGCGTCCGCATCGTTCGTTGGTGCACTTGCGCATGTGCCCGCCCTTGCGGCTCTCGGTCGGATGGCCGCAATTGCCGCAAAAGCGCTGCCGGCGGTGCCAGTACATCACGCCGCGCGCATAGGCCAGCAGGTTGGCTTCCCGTTGATTCATGACCGGGCCGACCTCGCGCAGATCGAGAAACGACGCGCCGTTCATGAGCGTGGCCAGGGCATTGTCTTCATGGGCGGAGAGATCGGCGGCGAAGATCGCCGTGTCGCTGATCGGATCGATGCCGAGCAGGGCGATGGTCTCGGCGAGTTCCAGAAACGTCTTTGCATGCTCGCCTTCCGTAAACACCGCCATCGGATCGGTCGCCGAGGAAATCAAATTCCGATTGCGCCAGAGCGGCACGACGCGGCTGTTGGCCGCGCTCAGGCGCTCGGCGATCCAGGCGTCGTCGTCGCGTCGTTCGACGGCGCGGTTCAGGCTGCCGCCGGTGTAATGCAGGCTGACGGGCGGTTTGCTCGGTTCGGACATGGCCGCGAACGTGCCACACGGCGGGCTTCGCGGCAATGGCATCGCGTCGCGGCCGGTCGCGGCGGCTCGAATCGGAAAAGAGTCAATGATTCCTAATAACTAGGCATATATGCAATTTGCCCGGCTATATCCATCTACATATAGTGGTCCTCTCAACATCTGGGGGCCAAGAGTTGGGAAGGCCATATGGCTGGGCGTTTCAATATCTTTTATAAAACGGGCACGGCGGCGATTTTGCTGGCCACGAGCGCTTCGTGCAGTTTCATCGAAGGCACCAGCGGCACCTTCAACATATTCGGTTGTGCGAATTATCCCGGCAAAACCATCGGCGCGGCGAACTGGGACACGGCGCGCGCCGTCAACGTGCGAATCCGCCAGGGCGAATACCGGCCGATGGTGATCGGCCTGACCGCCGAGCGCCCGTACGTGATGCGCATCGAAAATGCCGATGACACCAACCGGATTTTCCGCGCCGGCGAGTTTTTTAACTCGGTCGCCGTCGGGCTCGTGCGCATCAACGGCGAAACCCGATCTCACACCTGCTTGAGTTCGGTTACCGTCGCGCCGCGCAGCACGGCGGAAATCTGGTTCGTCGCCATGCGCGACGGCCGTTACGAATTCGAGGACCAGGCGCTGCCCTATCTGTTTTCCCAGGGCGCAAGCGGGGTGATTCATGTGAGTTACGCGCGGGTCCGTCACGTGTCGCCGGTCGGTAACCTGATCGTGCCGGAGACCGTGCCGACCGCCCCGATTACCGCCCCAATTACCGCCCCGATGACCACCCCGATGACCACCCCGATGACCACCCCTGGGCCGGTTCCGGCGGCGCCGGGCGCGCCGCGATCGGCCTTGCCGCAACCGCCCCCGCCGCAGGCCGCGCCGCCGGCGGCCGTTACGCCGGCCCCGATGGAAATCCCCGCCGCGCCAACGGAAAAACCCTCTAAAAACCCTTCCGAAAACCCCTTCGAAAATCCTTTCGAAAAACCCGCCGAGAGTCCGGCCGTGCCGGCCGCGCCGCAAAGCCAGCAGTCAAGTCTGCCGATCCCGTTGTTCGGGCCGTCTGTGGATAACTTTTATAACTATTAGAGAATGCCCATTCGGGCTTGCCCGGGGCATCCCGGTCCTCGATATTGTAGGTGGGAGGCTGGCGGCGGACGGGTCCCTCGCCAACCCGGTCAGGTCCGGAAGGAAGCAGCCGTAACGAGTTACGGCCCGGGTCGTTGTCCAGTCTCCTGCTTTAAACGCCCATCGATTGCTGCAACCCGAACCGATCACGGAATTGATGACCGAACCGTCCGCTCCCGCCCCCGCTGACGACGTCACCGCCACCGAAAGCCCGGTGCCCGGCACCGCGGGCAAGGCGGACGCGGGCGCTTACCGGGTGCTGGCGCGCAAATACCGTCCGGCGAATTTCACGGAGCTGGTCGGCCAGGAAGCCCTGGTGCGGACCCTGACCAACGCGATCCATCGCGGCCGCCTGGCGCATGCGTTCCTGCTGACCGGCGTGCGCGGGGTCGGCAAGACCACGACCGCGCGCATCATCGCGCGCGCGCTGAACTGCATCGGCCCGGACGGCGAAAAGGACGGCAAGAAAACCGGGCCGACCGCCGAGCCGTGCGGGGTCTGCGAGCACTGCCGCGCCATCGGCGAGGACCGCCACATGGATGTGCTCGAGATGGACGCCGCCAGCCGTACCGGTGTCGACGATATCCGCGAACTGATCGAAGGCGTGCGTTACCGTCCGACCTCGGCGCGCTTCAAGGTCTACATTATCGACGAAGTGCACATGCTATCGCGTAATGCCTTCAACGCGCTGTTGAAGACGCTCGAGGAACCGCCCGAGCACGTGAAGTTCATTTTCTGTACCACGGAGACCGGTAAGATTCCGGTGACGGTGCTGTCGCGTTGTCAGCGTTTCGATCTGCGCCGGGTCGAGATCGAAACCCTGATGGGCCATCTCGGCTCGATCGCGAAGCAGGAAGGCACCCCGATTACCGACGAGGCGCTTGCCTTGCTGGCGCGCGCCGCCGACGGTTCCGTGCGCGACGGGTTGAGCCTGCTCGATCAGGCGATTTCGCTCGCCGGCCGGGAAGATGCCGGGAACGCCATCGATGACGCGCAGATCCGCGCCATGCTCGGCCTGGCGGATCGCGGCGTTACGTTCGATATTTTGGATGCCGTGATGCGCGGCGACGTCGGCGCGGCGCTCGATGCCATGGCCGGGCTGTACGAGGCCGGCGCCGATCCGGTATCGGTGATCGAGGACCTGCTCGAACTCACCCATTGGCTGACGCGCCTCAAGGTCGCGTCGTCGGCGCTCGCGGCACCGGGTTTGAGCGAGGCCGAGCGCACCCGCGGCCCCGAAATGGCGAACGCGCTGGCGATGCCGGTGCTGACACGGGCCTGGCAGATGCTGCTCAAGGGCTTGAACGAAGTGCGTACCGCGCCGCGTCCGGTGCAGGCGTTCGAGATGGTGTTGATTCGTCTCGCTTATGCCGCCGAATTGCCGAGCCCGGCGGAAGCGCTGCAGGCGATGGAGAAGGGCGGCAACGGCGCGGGCGCCTCGCCGGGCAAGCCGGTGCCGCCGGCGGGGGCAACGAACGCGCAAGCCGCGCAACCGGCGCCATCATCGTCATCTTCGCCGTCGCGGTCATCCGCCGTGTCCGAAACCCGCCCGCAAGCGGTTCAGACATCGCAGACGGTTCGGGCGGTCAAGGCCGATCCGGTAGCGCAGGCACACGCCGACCGGCCGGAACCGTCGCGTGCCGCGCCTGCGCTCGAAACCTTCGAGGCCGTTACCGCGCTAGCCGCCGCGCGCCGCGAAGCGACGCTGCTCGCGCATCTGGAGAATTATCTGCATCTGGTGAGTTTCGAGCCGGGGCGTGTCGAATTCCGCCCGGCCGAGGGCGCGCCGAGCAATCTCGCCGGGCGTTTGGGCGAGTTTCTGAAGGCCGAAACCGGCGAGCGTTGGGTGGTCTCGGTCTCGCGCGCGGAAGGCGCGGCCACGGTGCAGCAGCAACGCAACGCCGCCGACGAAGCCGCCAAGGCCGAGGCGGCGGCGCACCCGTTGATACAAGCTGTGATGGAAAACTTTCCCGGCGCGCGTATAGAGGCGGTGCGCACCCGCAAGATTGAAGCGTTCGACTCCGCGCCGGAGGTGGACGAAGATGACGAGTCCTCATCCTGAGGTTATAACGACACCGACGATAAGAAGGAAATGCCCATGAAAAACCTCGGCCAGATGATGAAGCAGGCCCAGGAAATGCAAACCAAGCTCGCCGACATGCAAAACGAGCTGGCCAACGTCGAGGTCACCGGCAGTTCCGCCGCCGG
>JAVJPD010000027.1:0-5113 GCA_040216475.1 Rhodospirillales bacterium | reverse complement strand
CGGCGCCGGGCTATCCCGCGTGCCCGGATCACACCGAGAAGCACGAACTGTTCCGCCTGCTGGACGGCGGCAAGAACGCCGGCATCACGCTGACCGAAAGCATGGCGATGCTGCCGGCCTCGTCCGTGTCGGGCTTCTACTTTTCACACGAGGATTCCCAATACTTCGGTGTCGGCAAGATCACCCGCGATCAGGTCGAGGACTACGCCGCGCGCAAGGGCATCCCGCTCGAAGAGGCCGAACGCTGGCTGGCGCCGAACCTGGCGTTCCGGCGGTGAGAGAGTTTTCCCCTCACGCGCCGTAGCCGCCGTCGATGGTGTGCATCGCGCCGGTGACGATGGCCGCCTCGGGCCCGGCGAGATAGGCGACCATGCCGGCGATCTCGGCCGGCGCGGCATGGCGCTTGATCGCCATCGAGGCGTGCATCATATCCTTCAGCGGCCCGTCGGCGGGGTTCATGTCGGTATCCACCGGGCCGGGCTGCACGCAGTTCACGGTAATGCCGCGCGGGCCGAAGTCGCGTGCCAAACCGCGCACCATGCCCTGCAGCGCCGATTTGGTCATCGCGTAGGCGGCACCTCCAAGGTAAGGAATGTGATCGCCGTTGACCGAGCCGATGACGACGATGCGCCCGCCCGCGTTCATCGTGCGCGCGGCGTCGACGGCGGCGTGATAGGGCCCGCGCACGTTCACGTCGATCATCTTATCGATCTCCGCCGGGTCCGCTTCGAGCGGATCGCCGATCACCGCGATGCCCGCGTTGACGATAAGAATATCCAATGGCCCGGCGTCCGCGATGACCGTGCCGATGGCGATCCGGTCCGCGCTGTCGGCCTGAACCGCCCGCGCCCCGGTTTTCTTCGTCAGTTTTTCGGCCGCTTCCTTGGAGCCGCCGTAGGTGAACACGGTTTCGGCGCCCTCCCGGGCGAGCCGTTCGACGATGGCGGCGCCGATGCCGCGGCTGCCGCCGAGAACGAGGGCGGTCTTTGCGGAAAGAATGGCCATGAAGGCACTCCTGGTTGGGGGTGAAGCAGGAGCATATTTAGGCACGCCAGCCCGGCGATGCCAGGGGCGCGGCGGTGATGCCCTCATGAATTGATCGCAATATGCCCGCGCTTTGTGCGCGCCGATGCGCTAAGACTCTCCCATGCCGTCCGCCGTCAAACTCGCCTCCGCCATCCGAATCCCCGACGCGCCCGCGCTGATCGCCGGCGTGCGCGACGCCGTGTGGTTGAGCGCCGACGGCGAGGTCGAGACGATCCCGCTCAAGGAGGCAGCAAGCCGCGCCCGAAAAGCGCCGCCGCTGGTCTGTCACGCGAAAGCCACCCAGCGCCGCCTCAAGGCGAAGGCGTTTGCCGCCTACGATCTGCTGGAACTGTTCGCTTTCGTGCGCCCGGCCGAGTTTTGCCTGCCGACCCCGCGCGGGCTCGCCGAGGCGCTGGGCCTGCCGCTGCCGCGGGACCGCGAGTCGGAAGCGCAGGCCCTGATCGCGGCGGCGACGGCGCTCTTGATCGAGCAGGCCGATCCCGAGCGTCCGGCGGCGCGCAGTACGGAACTCATCGCGCTCGCCATGCAGCGCGGCGGCTGGCCGTGGGGCGAGTGTATTTTGTCCGCTCTTAAAAACGACAATGCGCATGGCGGCGCCTTGAGTTCCGCCAATGAGCGCCGCTACACCGAAGGCCTCAAGGTCTGGACCGGCCTGAAGGAATGGCATGAGCGATCGGCGGGCGGCCCGCTCGGCTCGCTCCCCGTCGAGCCCGTCGAGGCGCGCGCCCGGTTGATCCAGCTTTTGGGGGCGGCCGCCGAGGAACGGGCCGAACAGAAACAATACGCCGAATTGGCGGCGGAAGCGTTTGCGCCGCCCGAGCATGAGGGCGAGCCCGCCTTCGTCGTCGCCGAGGCCGGCACCGGGATCGGCAAGACGCTCGGGTATATTGCTCCTGCAAGCGTGTGGGCGCAGAAGAACAACGGCACGGTCTGGCTCAGCACCTATACCCGCAACCTGCAACGCCAACTCGATCAGGAGCTGGACCGGCTCTATCCCGATCCGCTCGATAAAAGCCGCAAGGTGGTGATCCGCAAGGGCCGCGAGAATTATTTCTGCCTGCTCAATTTCGAGGAGGCCGTCGCCCGTCTCGGCGCGCTGACCGACGCCAATGCCGTTACTTTGGGATTGATGGCGCGCTGGGCGCAGGCGACGCGCGACGGCGACATGATCGGCGGCGATTTCCCGGCCTGGCTCGCCGATCTGCTCGGGCGCGGCCTCACGCTCGATCTCACCGACACCCGCGGCGAATGCATCTACGCCGCGTGCGCGCATTACCGCAAATGCTTCATCGAGAAATCCGTGCGCCGCGCCAAGGGCGCCGAGATCGTCGTCGCCAATCATGCCCTCGTCATGATCAACGCCGCCCAGGAAGCGGTGCTGAACGCGCCCGGCTCCAAGAACGACCTCGAACGCGCAACGCCGACCCGTTACGTGTTCGACGAGGCGCATCATCTGTTCGACGCCGCCGACTCGGCGTTCGCCGCCCATCTCACCGGCTTGGAAACCGCCGAGCTGCGCCGCTGGATGCTCGGCGTCGAGGAAGGCGGCCGCTCGGCGTCGCGTATGCGCGGCCTGAAGCTCCGTATCGAGGATCTGATCGCCGGCAACGAGCGCGCCCGCGAGGCCCTCGATCACGCGCTGCATGCCGCCCGCGTGCTGCCGGGCACCGGCTGGCACAACAGGATAAGAGAAGGCCTGCCGAACGGGGCGGCGGAAAAATTCTTCGCCGCGGTGCGCCAACAGGTCTACGCCCGCGATCCGGACTCGCAGTCCGCCTACAGCCTGGAAGCGCCGACCCGCCCGCTGGTCGACGGCCTGTTCGAGGCGGCGTCGGAGTTCGCGCAAGGCCTATCGCGCCTCGCCATGCCGCTCGTCAGTTTGAGTGCGACGCTGTCCGAGCTTTTGGATGAGGAGGCCGATACGCTCGATACGTCTTCGCGCCAGCGCATCGAGGCGGTGATCCGGGGGCTGTTGCGCCGCGGCGGTGTGACGTTACAGAGTTGGCGCGACATGCTGACGGCTTTGGGCCAGGAAACCCCAGCGGATTTCGTCGACTGGTTCAGCGTGGAACGCATCGCCGGGCGCGATATCGACGTCGGCCTGCACCGCCACTGGGTCGATCCGATGAAACCGTTTACCGACGTCGTGGTAAAACCCGCGCACGGGCTGCTGGTGACGTCGGCCAGCCTGCGCGATATGACCGGCGATCAAGAACACGACTGGGCGGCGGCCGAGACGCGGACCGGCGCGCGGTATCTGCCGAACCCGCCGATTTTGGAGTCGCTCAAATCGCCGTTCGATTATCCGGCCCGCACCCGGGTCTATGTGGTGAGCGACGTCAACCGCAACAGCGCCGACCGGGTGGCGGCGGCGTACCGGGAACTGTTTTTGGCCGCGGGCGGCGGCGCGCTCGGGCTGTTCACGGCGATCTCGCGCCTGCGCGCGGTCTACGAGCGCATCGCCGAGCCGCTCGAGACGGCGGGTCTGCCGCTTCTCTGCCAGCACATCGACGTGCTCGACGTCGGCACGTTGATCGACATCTTCCGCGCCGAGGAAGATTCCTGCCTGCTCGGCACCGATGCGGTCAGGGACGGCGTCGACGTGCCCGGCCGCTCGCTGCGGCTCATCGTGTTCGACCGGGTGCCGTGGCCGCGCCCGGATATCCTGCACAAGACCCGGCGCGCGCATTTCGGCGGGCGTGTCTTCGATGAGCTCATCACGCGGCTTCGCCTGAAGCAGGCCTACGGGCGGCTGGTGCGGCGCGCGGACGACTTCGGCGCCTTCGTGATGCTGGATTCGCAATTGCCGAGCCGTCTGCTCGGCGCGTTTCCCGAAGGGGTCGAGGTGCAGCGTTTGGGGCTCAAGGAGACCATCGAAAATCTGCGCGGGTTCCTGAACGAGATCGGCCAAAAATCGTAGATCAGGCTCTCGGGTTGAAGGTTTTCGAGCGGCGCACGAAAAAGCCGATCACCAGCATGAGAAAGATCAGCCCGGCGCCGGTCGCGTAAAAGCCGTTCTCGATGCCGAGCCGGTCGACCAGCACGCCCATGACGATGGGGATCAACGTGGAGCCGATGCGGTTCGCGGTGGTGCGCAGGCCGATGCTGCGCCCCTGCAGTTCCGTCGGCACGGATTTGGCGATCATGCCGAACAGAATCGGTTGCGCCAGGCCCTGGCAGGTGCCGCGCAATACCTGTGCGATCACCAGGAACACGACCACGCCGCCGAGCATGGGCGTGATCGCAATGGCGGCAATGGCGCCGATGCTCAGGATCACCACGGCGTAATGCGCGGGGATGAGGCGCTCGAACTTGCCCGAGGCAAGCGGCGCGACGCCGTTTAACATCTCGACCACCGCCAGGATCAGGCCGATGGCGGTGCCGGTCATCTCCAGGCCTTCGAGATAGACCACGTAGAACGATCCCTGGATCGGCGTCGTGGTGTGGCGGACCACGGTGACGGCGATGGAGAGCGCGACCGCCGGGATCGCCAGCAGCGCGAAGGCTTCCTTGTATTCGCTGAATTTCGGAACGAGATCCTTGAGGCGCAGTTCGGGGCGGGGGCCGCTTTCCTGAATCTCCTCGGCCGGAATCAGATACATGAACAGCAGATAGCAACCGGTCCACACCGAGATCGTGGCGAACGCGCCCCAGGCGCCGAACACGTCGAACATCAGGCCGATGAGAATCGGCGCGGTCCAGGCGCCGAGCTGATAGACGAAGGCGAAACGCCCCAAGAGCGTGGTGTCGCCCCGGGTGATGCGCGCGGCCAGGGTCTGCACGCCGATCCAGCCCAGGGTCGTCGACAGCCCGAGCAGCAATTGCAGAACGAGCAGCGCCGTGAACACCGGCATCGCCGGATAAAGCGGCGCCAGCAGCAGCGTCGGCACGCCGAAATAAAAACACATCCGGCGCGCGCCGATGCGGTCGATCAGGACGCCGCCGTGGATGGAAAACAGGCACGGCAGGAAATAGCGCGCGCCGACGATGATGCCGATCTCGGCCGGAGGCATGCCCATCTTCGCCGCCCAGAACGGGATCAGGAAATGCAGCGCGTCGAACAGGC
>JAVJPD010000026.1:0-1036 GCA_040216475.1 Rhodospirillales bacterium | reverse complement strand
CGCGCCCGCCGAACGGCACCACGTTCTTTTTCGTCCTACCCGAGTCGCAGGTCATGAGGGCGATAAAGCCTTCCTTGGCCGCCATCAGCGGATAATCCGCGACGCGCCCGACGTGGCTTTGCCGGTAGATCGTCGTCGCCGCGACGTTCTGCGTGCGCGCCTTCTCGATGGTCAGCGCCATGGCGCGCTCGGACACCACGTAGCCGAGCCCCCAGTTGCCGTCGATCACGGTGGTGGCGGCGCTTTCCTTTTCGATCACGAACGGCGCGCCGGGCACGATATGGCCGTCCTTGATGCGCTGGATGTAGGTCGGGATCGAGATGATGCCGTGGGAATCGTGGCCCGACAGATTGGCGCCGATGGAATGGCGCGCCACGATGGCGGCCTCGTCCGGGCTCACCCCGGCCCCTTCGAGCAAACGTTTAGCGATGGTTTGAAGTTTTTTCGCCGCGACCGTCGGCATGGCATCCTCCCGCGATTGTTTATTGAAGCCGTTCGAGACTATCAAAACCGCCGCGACGGGGATAGGTTCAGACGCCCACAAACAGACGCGCACCGCCGAAACCGGATCAGGCGCGTTCCCGCGTGGCCCTAAACCGGAGATCGGGCCAGGTCGTCACGGTATGGTTCACTTCCCAATCGTTGCGCGCGAGAAAAACCGGCGATCCGTCCCTGTCTTCCGCCATGGCGGCACGATGGTATTCGATGAAGCGTTTCAACGCGGCCGGGTCGTCGCAGGACACCCAGCGCGCCGTGGCGAAAGGCGCGGCCTCGAAGCCGGCGGCGATTTTGTACTCGGCGGCGATCCGGGACGTCAGAACCTCGAGTTGCAGTTGCCCGACGACGCCGACGATCCACTGCGAGCCGAGCATCGGCCGGAAAACCTGCGTGACGCCTTCCTCGGCCAAATCCTCGAGGGCACGGCGAAGCTGTTTGGCGCGCATGGGTTCGTCGAGGCGCACACGGCGTAGAATCTCGGGCGCAAAATCCGGAATCCCGGTGAAGCGGATGTCCTCGCCTTCCGTCAGCGAATCGC
>JAVJPD010000025.1:0-1440 GCA_040216475.1 Rhodospirillales bacterium | reverse complement strand
GAACGGCACCACCTCGGGGGTGCGGATTCCGAACGGCGATTGGATTCCGGCGAAGCGCGACGGCTTGACGATCTGCGACGCCACCTCGGCGGCGTTCGCCATGGACCTGCCGTGGGACAAGCTCGACGTCGTGACGTACTCCTGGCAGAAGGTGCTCGGCGGCGAAGCCCAGCACGGCATGCTCGCCTTGAGCCCGCGCGCTGTCGAACGGCTTGAAACGTATACGCCCGCGTGGCCGCTGCCGAAGCTTTTCCGCTTGACCAAGGGCGGCAAGCTGATCGCCGGCGTGTTCAAGGGCGAAACCATCAATACGCCCTCCATGCTGGCGGTCGAGGATGCCCTCGACGGTTTGAATTGGGCCGAGAAGGTCGGCGGCCTCAAGGGCCTGATCGCGCGAACCAATGCCAACGCCCAAGTCCTGTTCGGCTGGGTCGAACGGACGCCGTGGGTCGCGAATCTCGCAAAAGTCGAGGAAACCCGCTCGACCACGTCGGTCTGTTTCAAGATCGTCGATCCCTGGTTCACGGCGCAGCCGGAGGACAAGCAGGCGGCAACGACCAAAAAAATCGCGGCGCTTTTGGAAACGGAAGGCGTCGCCCTGGACATTAACGGTTATCGCGACGCCCCCCCGGGTCTGCGGATCTGGGCCGGCGCCACGGTGGAGAAAAGCGATCTCGACGCGCTTTGCCCGTGGCTCGATTGGGCGTTCGCAACCGTCAAGGCGGAAGGATAAAATCATGCCGAAAGTACTGATTTCCGACAAGATGAGCCCCTTGGCCGAGAAGGTCTTCAAGGAGCGCGGTATCGAGGTCGACATCAAACCCGATATCACCATGGAAGACCTGAAAAAGGTTCTCGGCCAATACGATGGCCTCGCGGTGCGTTCGCGCACCAAGGTCAAGGCCGACATGTTCGAGAGCCCAGGCAACCTGAAGGTCATCGGCCGCGCCGGTATCGGCGTCGACAACATCGACATCAAGGCGGCGACGCAAAAGGGCGTCGTGGTGATGAACGCGCCGTTCGGCAACTCGATCACCACGGCCGAACACGCGATTGCGATGATGTTCGCGCTGGCGCGCGAAATCCCGGAGGCGAACGCCTCGACCCACGCCGGCAAGTGGGAGAAGAACCGCTTCATGGGCGTCGAGCTGACGGCCAAGACTCTCGGCATCATCGGCTGCGGCAACATCGGCTCGATCGTTGCGACAAAATCCGTGGGCCTGGGGATGAAGGTCATCGCGTACGATCCGTTCCTGTCGCCCGAGCGGGCGACCGAAATCGGCGTCGAAAAGGTCGAGCTGGACGATCTATTCGCCCGCGCCGACTTCATTACCCTGCACACGCCGCTGACGGATGCGACCAAGAACATCGTCCGTGCCGAGACCATCAAGAAAATGAAAAAGGGCGTTCGGATCATCAACTGCGCGCGCGGCGGGCTGG
>JAVJPD010000024.1:0-2618 GCA_040216475.1 Rhodospirillales bacterium | reverse complement strand
CATCGTGCCCTGGCCGAGCGGATTGACCGAAGACGAGGTCGGCGACCTCGCGGACCGGATTCACCAACGGATTAAAAAGGTGCTGAAAACGCAATTCTCGGCGATGGCCCATCAACAGGATCAGGATCCGGACAAATCCTGGTTCTCGCGCAAGCTGACGGGGTTCGGGTTGAATTGGCTCGGCCCCGCCTACGCGAGCCCGGTGCTTACTCTCTTGAAGGGCAAGATCGAAACGACGATCCGCGACGATCTGAAAAAACGAAACTTATTGATCCCGGACCCGAGCGACGACGAGGATGACGACGACATCGACGACGACGACGACGATCTGCACGATTGATCGCGTCTTGCCACTCAGGCGTTCAGCACCCGCACCGGATTGCCGCCGAGCCAGGCCTTGATGTTCTCGACCGCGTCCGTGAAGTTCCGCTGGTGGTTCTCGCGCATCACGTAGCCGCAATGGCCCGTGAGCAAGGCATTGTCCAGCGCGCGGATCGGGTGATCGGCGGGCAGCGGCTCGGTCCAATAGACATCGAGCGCGGCGCCGGCGATGGTTTTTTTCTTGAGCGCATCGAGTATCGCCTGCTCGTCGATGATCGGGCCGCGTGAGGTGTTGATCAGAAACGCGGTCGGCTTCATCATGGCGAACTGTGCCGCGCCGACCAGGCCCCGGGTGCGGTCGCTGAGCCGGTTGTGGATCGAGAGGATATCGGACTGCTTGAACAGCTCGTCCTTGTCGACCCGGGTGACGCCGCCGACCTCGTCGCAGCGTTCCCGGGTCAAATTCTGGCTCCAGGCGATCACGTTCATGTTGAAGCACTGGCCGATCTTGGCGATTTGGCTGCCGAGGCGCCCGAGTCCCATCAGGCCCAGGGTCTTGTTCTTGAGGCTCACCGCCATGCCGGCCTGCCAGCGGCCTTCGTGCATGGCCCGGTTGCGGTCGGGAATATTCTTGACGATGCTCATGATCAGCGCCCAGGCGTGCTCGACCGTCGAATAGCCGTGCGTGCCGGTGCCGCAGAGGACGACGCCGTGCTGCTTCGCGCCCTTGCCGTCGAACGAGCCGTTCTTCATGCCGGTGGTCATCAGGAGCTTCAGATTGGGTAATTTGGCGATGAGCGATTCCGGAAACGGCGTGCGCTCGCGAATGCCGATGACGACGTTATAATCCTTCAGCGCCGCGGCGATCTTGTCCTCATCGAACCCGAGATGGTCGCGAAAGAACGTCACGTCGCAGCCGTCGGGCAGCGAGCCCCAATCGGCAAAATCCTTGAATTGGCCGAGATAGTCGTCAAGAACGGCGATTTTCGTCATCGTTACTTTCCATTTTTCAGAGGTTATCGCTCGAGGGCTTCGGCTTCGTCGATTACCGGCGTGCGCAACACGCCGATGCCGGTTATTTCCATTTCCAGCATGTCGCCGGGCTTGAGGAACAACGGCGGCTTGCGGCGATGGCCGACGCCGGCGGGCGAGCCGGTCGCGATCATGTCGCCGGGGCGCAGCAGCGTGAACCGCGAAAAATACGAAACCAGGAACGGCACGCCCAACACCAGATGATCGACCGTATCGCGCTGCATCACCGAGCCGTTGAGGCGGGTTTCCACCACGGTATCCTTCCAGGCGGGGGCGGCGTCGCGGGTGACCATGCAGGGCCCCATGCCCGAGGTGCGCCAGAAGTTCTTGCCGTGATCGGTCGCGCGTTCTTTTTGGTAATCGCGCAGCGAGCCGTCGTTCATGATCGTATAACCGGCGACGTACTCCATCGCCTTGTCTTCGGGAACATGCCGCGCCGGTTTGCCGATGACGATGGTGTACTCGACCTCGAAATCGAACTTATCCGAGATCGACGGGCGCACGATGGGCTGATTATGTCCGACCAGGGATTGCCGCACCTTGACGAAACCGCGCGGGAATGACGGCGGCTCCTGCCCGCCTTCGGCGGCATGCTCGGCGTAGTTCAATCCCAGGCAAAAGATCGTCACCGGCTCCAGAGTCACCGGCAGATACTCGACATCGTCGAGGCCGAAGTCGGGTTTTTGCCCGGCGCTCGCCTCCCCGGCGGCCTTGAGCGCATCGTCCTCGAGCAGCCGCACCAGCGTTGGGTGCTTATCGCCGATCCGATCCGTCAGATCGACGATGCCGCCGTCGGTCATGACGCCGTAGCGGTCGCGCCCGGCCTGTCGGTAACTGCAAAGCCTCACCGATGGAGCTCCTGTCGGATCAATGCTGATGCTGACGCGGCTTCATGATGTTGGAAGCGCCGTACCCGAAGCGCCGCCGCCACATGACATCGGAATAGACATGCTCGATGGTGATGGAGAACTTACCGGCGCCCTGCCAGTCCTTGTATTTCCAGTCGTGCAGCTTGCCTTCCATCTGCTCGAGCGCAATACCGTCGTCGGCCATCGCGGCGACCCGGTCGCGCAACGAAACCACGTAATCCTTGTATTCCTCGACCATTTCCGTGCTGATGCCCGTTACCGGGCGGCCGTGGCCCGGCACGACGGTTTCGCACGGGATCGTCATCAGGAAATCGAGGATATCGATCAAGCCCTCAAGATCGGCCGTCTTGAGGCGGCCGTGAACGCCCGAGTAAATCAGGTCGCCGGCGAACAGCA
>JAVJPD010000023.1:0-4500 GCA_040216475.1 Rhodospirillales bacterium | reverse complement strand
ATAAGACGTTTCGGAATCGCGCTGGCAGGGTCGATCACTCTGCCGAAGCTGAAATCGGCCTGGCCGCTCCGCCATTGCAAGGCGAAGAGAAGGAAGAAAACGGCGCATAGCGTCATCAAAATGGCGCCGACGAAAAAGGCGCTGACCTGAGCCGTCCAGGGAGCGTTCCAGATCGTCGAAAAATAATAAATCGTGAAAGCGATGGCGGCGACGGGGATGATCAGATCGGCGCCGGTCCATTTTTTATTCGGCTCTTCGAAATCAGGCTGTTCGGCCATAACGGAAATCCCCGGGTTATATCGAATTTATGTAACGACGGAATTGAGGCGACACCCCCGTACAGGGTGTCGCCCAATTCCTTGACTATATGCCATTCATGAATGCGTTCAAAATCGATCAGGCTTTGCCCTTCATCAGATCTTTGAACTCTTCACCGATGGTCATGATATCCTTCACATACTTTTCGCAAGCCGCGCGGTTGCCGTACCGGATAAGCTCCCACGGCGCCTTGGTCTTCTTGTAGTTCTTTTTATATTCCGGATCGTCGAACACCTTCCGGGCCGTGTCCTCGAGAATCTTGAAGCGGTCCGGATATTTGTCGACGGCTTCCTTCTTAATGGCGAACGCCCGCGCGCCCGCGATCAGCGCCGGAAACTTGGTGCCGAAATGCTTATTGCACGAGGGGGCGTTGTACATCTTCTTGCCCATCTCGCCGCCGATTTCCTCGTCATCGAAATGCAGAATCGTGCGGTAGTTCTTCCAACGTTGAACGATCCCGCCGGCCGGCAGCGCGCCGCAGTCCATTTCCCCGGACGTCACGCCGGCCATCGTGTTCCGGCCGCCGGAAAGCGGCACGACGTTGAATTTGATGCCGAGATGCTTGCCAAGCGCCAGGGTGCCGAGCGTCGCGGGGTGTGCGATCCGGCTCACGCCGACGTTGATGGTCCGTTTCTTGCCTTCCGCGACCAGTTCGTCGATGGTTTTGAACTTCCCGCGTTTTGCGTCGACGAACATGATGCCGGGGTCCGCGTCGATACGATTGAAATAGACGTAGCCTCCCGGGAACTTGAAACCCGCCGGCGGCTGCACGACCCAATTCAGCACTTCCGGGCCCATGTTGCCGAACAGCAGCGTGTAACAGTCGGGCTTGGCGATACCCATGTACTTCTCGTAGCCGACCCGCCCGGCGGCGCCGGGATAAAACGAAATGTTCGCGGTCGTCTTCAGGTATTTTTTCCATACGCTCCAGAACGCCCGCAGGTGGCGGTCGGCCCCACCGCCTTCGCGGGTCGCGACCATGACGCTTAATGGCTTGGAGGGAAAACTTGCGCCCAACGCGCCCGAAAACGGTGTGGCCGCAACCGCCGCTGCCCCGGCGGCGGCGGCCGTGCCCTTGAGCATCTCACGGCGATTCGGAATCCAGAAATCAGTCATAAAGCTTCTCCCATAGGTTCAACGACGTAAGCCGCATCATGCCCGAAGGCATGAACGGTCAATGATGAAAGATGATCTTCTTTCGAGAATAGGCGGCGCTTGCCGTCAATATTCCTTCCTCCCTTTCGTAACGGGATTCGATTGCCCGTCTTGCGCCCACTATCGACCGCAGGAAAATTGGTGTCAAGGAAGCGGCGACAAAAGCCGGATTAAACCCAACGATTTTTGCTGAAAATCGGAAATTTTGAACAGACCAATACGCTTATTGGTCGTGCGCGGCGGCGTTTACTCTCGTCCGCCCGCCCGTTAAGGCCGGTCATGTTTCGTCGGAATCGCTCATTACCAACCATTTGGCATGGGCCAAAATTACCAACCATTTGGCATGGGCCAAAATTGCCAACCATTTGGCATGGGCCAAAATTACCGACCATCCTGGCTTCGCCGTAGCGGAGTTCCGGCTTCGCCAAGGTGAGTTCACATGATTTATCGGAACCATACAGTGTTTCCGATAAATCATGATCCGATCTAGTATCGGAACCGACATTCGATTAAATCGACATGACTATCTATTTATTTTTAGAGCATCGCCGAAAACGTTTATGACCGAACATCGTCCCATTCCGCCGCACGCGCCCCTTTGCGCGCCGCCCGATTTCAAACCGCGCCGCCCGAAGCTGACCCTGCCCGAAGGCGCCTGCGATTCGCACGCCCACATCTGCGGTCCGCACGCCGATTTCGACTATTCGCCGGCCCGCATCTACACGCCGCCGGATTGTTTATGGCCGGATTACCGGCGCATGCTCGCGACCCTCGGCGTCAGCCGCGCGGTTTTGGTGCAGCCGAGCGTCTACGGCACCGACAACACGGTGATGCTGAAGGCCATGAAGGAATCCGACATCCCCGTACGCGGCGTCGCCGTGGTCGACAGCTCGATTTCCGACACCGAGTTGAAAGCGCTGCATAAGGCCGGCGTGCGCGGGGTGCGCTTCAACCTGGTCGACGTCGCCGATCCGAGTGGCGCCATCCCGCTCGATGACGTCGAGGCCATGGCGAAACGGATCAAACCGATGGGCTGGCACGTCGAATTCCTGGTGCACACGGACGACTACGCCAATTTCGACGAGATGTTCGCCGATTTTCCGGCCGACATCGTGGTCGGCCATTTGGGGTACATGCGCCCCGGTCAAAACCCGGACATTCCCGGTTTTCAGGCGCTGCTCCGCCTGATGCGGGCAAAGAAATGCTGGACCAAGCTGACCGGACCGTACCGGATTTCCACCGGCGACGTGCCCTACGCCGACACCGATCCGTTCGCCCGTGCCCTGATCGAGGCCGCGCCCGACCGGGTCGTCTGGGGCAGCGATTGGCCGCACGTGATGGTCAAGAAACCGATGCCGAACGACGGCGATCTCTGCGATCTGCTCGCTGCGTGGGTGCCGGACGAACAAATCCGCAAACGGATACTGGCCGACAACCCCGCCGAACTGTACGATTTCGACTAAACTCAATTAAACGTTTCTTGGGAGGACATAAGAATGGCTCGATCCAACGGCGGTCCCGTCGCGCGCAACGTGAAGCGGATATCTCATCTCGATCTGCCCGGCGCGGGACAAGTCTACGTCGCCGGCAATTATGCCTACATCGGACATATTCCGAACAAGCAGCACATCGGCACGTCGATCGTCGACATCGCCGATCCGAAAAATCCCAAAGTCGTCTCACAGATCGTTCTCGACGATCACGAGTCCCACAGCCACAAGGCGCGAGTCGTCGGCGACATCATGATCGTCAATCACGAGCGCAACAATTCCGGTTTGGGCCGCAAGGCCGAGCAATTGCCGCCGATGCGCGCCCGCCTGGAAGAGGCCTTGGGCCGCGCGCCGACGGATGCGGAACTCGCCGAAAAGCTCGGCGTCGAGAAAAGCGATATCCCCGCCCTCATCGCGGCCGAAAAGCACAAATACCAAAACGGCGGCTTCAAGGTTTACGACGTCTCCGATCCGTCTAAACCCAAGGAGCTTTGCCACCAGAAGACCGGCGGCATCGGCGTGCACCGCTACGATATGGATGAGAACTACGCCTATATTTCCACCGAAATGGACGGCTACGTCGGCAACATCCTGGTCATCTACGACATCAACAAACCGGACAAACCGCAGGAAGTGTCGCGCTGGTGGATGGAAGGCCAGCATCTGGCCGGCGGCGAGAAGCCGACCTGGACGGGCCGCCAGCATCGTCTGCACCATGCCTTGCGGTTCGGCGACAAGATGTACGCCGGGTGCTGGCAGGCGGGCCTGCGCATCATCGACATTGCCGACATCCGCAATCCGAAAACCGTCGGCGCCTACACCTATCACCCGCCGTTCCCTGAGCCGACCCACACGGTCATGCCGTTGGCGGAGCCGATCAACGGGCGCCAGATCGCCGTCGTGATCGATGAAGAAGATCAATTCTACAACGCCGCCGAGCGGGATGCGCGCAAGGGCCGTCCGCACGCGCCGCTGTGGGTGTTCGACATCACCGATCTTTCCGATATCAAACCGCTGTCGATGTATCAGGTGAGCGAGCTGGATTCGCCTTGGAGCCAGGCCGTCGGCGCCCGCTTCGGCGCGCATCAGTTCCAGGAGAAAAACAAAGGTACCCTCGTTTTCTGCGCGTGGTTCTCCGGAGGCTTACGAATCGTCGACGTCGCCGATCCGTTCATGCCGAAGGAAGTCGGTTATTTCATTCCCGAGCCGGTCAAGGGCCAGCCGGCGCCGCAAAGCAACGATACCGACTTCGACCATCGCGACCTGATCCACATGGTCGACCGCTACGTCGGCTTCGATATTCTCGAATATGAGGGCTGATCCGCTGTTCCATGGCCGGTATCAGTCCTTCGGCGTCGACACGCCGGTTTCCTCGAAAGCGTTGCGCGCCGCCTTGGTCTTGATGAAGGAAACGAATTGCCGGGCGAGATCGGCATCCGCCGCATCGCTCAACACGCCAGCGGCATAGGTCGTCAGGTTCTCAAGCTCCTTCGGCAACGGGCCGACGAGCTGGATGCCCCGCCCCTTGAACACGATG
>JAVJPD010000022.1:0-6482 GCA_040216475.1 Rhodospirillales bacterium | reverse complement strand
TCGACCCGGCGCTGCTGCGCCCGGGCCGTTTCGACCGCCAGATCGTGGTGCCGAATCCGGATATCCTGGGCCGCGAGAAAATCCTCAAGGTCCACATGCGCAAGGTGCCGTTGGGTCCCGATGTCGATCCCCGCGTCGTCGCGCGCGGCACCCCCGGGTTCTCCGGCGCCGACCTCTCCAATCTGGTCAACGAGGCCGCCCTGCAGGCCGCGCGCATCGGCAAGCGGGTCGTGACCATGGCCGACTTCGAATACGCCAAGGACAAGGTCCTGATGGGCATGGAGCGCCGCTCCATGGTTATGACCGAAGACGAGAAGAAGCTGACCGCCTATCACGAAGCCGGGCACGCCATCGTCGGCCTCAGCGTGCCGAAGAGCGAGCCGCTGCATAAGGTGACGATCATTCCGCGCGGCCGCGCCTTGGGCGTGACCATGCAGTTGCCCGAGCGCGACCGTTACAGCTATTCCAAGCTCGAACTCGAATCGAAGCTGGCGATGATGTTCGGCGGGCGCGCCGCCGAGGAAATCGTCTTCGGCAAAGAGAACGTCACCACCGGTGCATCGAACGATATCCAACAGGCGACGGCTCTGGCCCGGCGCATGGTCACGGAATACGGATTCAGCGAGAAGCTCGGTGCGCTGCGGTACGCCGATAACGAGGAAGAGGTGTTCCTCGGCCATTCGGTCGCGCAGCGTAAGAACGTTTCCGACGCGACCGCCCAGGTGATCGACGAGGAAGTCCGCAATCTGGTTGAAGCGGCCGAGCAGCGGGCCAACGATATCCTCAACGAACGCCGCAAGGATCTCGATGCGGTGGCGCAAGCGCTGCTCGAATATGAAACCCTGAGCGGCGAGGAAGTCGGCGCACTGTTGCGCGGCGAGACGATCTCGCGGCCCGATCAAGACGACTCGGCCGATGTCGGGCGCAAGAAGCGTTCCTCCGTGCCGGCGAGCGGCCAGGGTAAGGAACGGCCGGGCGGCAGCATGGAACCCGAGCCACAACCGGGATCGTAACCCCTGCATAATCGTGAGACCGCAACGGCGGCTAAGACTTTTGCCGGTCTGACCTTGGATCGCCCCCGGATCATGGGGGTCGTCAACGTAACCCCGGACAGTTTTTCCGACGGCGGCGATGCCTTTGAGCGCGCCGCCGCCGTCGAGCGCGGGCTCGCGCTGGCCGCCGAGGGCGCCGACATTCTCGATATCGGCGGCGAATCGACCCGCCCCGGCGCCAGGCCGGTTCCCGCTTCCGAGCAAATGAGCCGTGTCATGCCCGTCATCGAGGCTTTGGCCGGCGAGGGGCACCGCGTTTCCGTCGATACCCGCGATGCCGCCGTGATGGAAGCCGCGCTCGAGGCCGGCGCCGCCATCATCAACGACGTCAGTGCGCTCACCCATGATCCGCGCGCGTTGGACGTCATTTCGGCCTCGGGCGCGCATATCGTTCTGATGCACATGCAGGGCGATCCGCAAACCATGCAGGACGATCCGAGCTACGATAACGTGGTTCAGGAGGTCTTCGAGTATCTGTCGCGGCGTATCGAGACGCTCGAGGCGCGCGGCGTGAGGCGCGAGCGGATCGCGATCGATCCGGGCATCGGCTTCGGCAAGACGCCACAGCACAATCTGCATCTTCTCAATCAAATCGGTTTGTTTTGCGAACTGGGGTGTGCCGTCCTGGTCGGCGTTTCGCGCAAAAGTTTTATCGGCCAGCTCAGCCGAAACGAACCGCCGAAGGAACGCTTGCCGGGTTCGCTCGCCGCCGGGGTATCGGCAGTGGCGTCGGGCGCGCATATCCTGCGCGTGCATGATGTCGCGGAAACCGCGCAAGCCTTGAACGTGTGGCAGGCGATCCGGGACGCGCGGTGATCCGAGGTTACGGCCGCCGGCGGTTGCGGATTTCGGTGGCGACGGCGGCGCGCAATCTGGCGCCGAGTCGTTGATAGCAGGCCTTGCGATGTTGTCCGACCGATTTTTGGCAGGTCGCGTGGATCGGCGCGGAAGCCTTTTGCAGACAACGCCGGGAGCGCTGCTTGTCGGGGATTTTCTGGCATTGAATGGTTTTGAGCGCCATTTGCCGGTAGAGCAACTCGGCCGCCGCCGGCGCGGGGGCGCTCAAGGCCAGCGATAAGACGCCGACCGGCAGAAACCCGCATATCGCCCGGAAGAATCGGCATGTCATCGGCGTTGGCCCGGATAAGGGAATACGCCGCTATCATGACGCGGCAAGGTTAAGGATTTCCTTATCACCGGGATGGATCGGGCGCGGACACGGCCACGATCACGGGAATGTGCCGAAAGCACACGCCGAACGCAAGCCGGGCCGCGAGACAATGCCCGCGGCCCGACACGATGCGACTCCGAAAGAGGTCGGATTTATTTCATAAACTTGACGAGACAAGCTTTGTGCTGAGCCGGGTCCTTCACGGCCGCGCACTTTTTCTTCGCGGCGGCTTGCTTCTTTAGAGCCGCGACCTTTTTCTTATCCTGCGCCGTTTTCTTCTTCAGAGCGGCGGCTTTTTTCTTCTGCGCTTCCATCATCTTTTTCTTCTTCAGGGCGGCGGCCTTTTTCTTCTGAGCCTCCATCATCTTTTTCTTTTTGAGGGCCGCGGCTTTTTTCTTATCGATGCTTTGTGCTTTATGGGTTTTGCTGGCCGCTGCCGCACAGGCCTTCTGTTTGACGGGGTCCTTAATGAGTTTGCATTTTTTCATGGCGGCCGCGGCTTTCTTTTGTGCCTCCATGGCCTTTTTCTTATCCACCTGCTGGGCCAGTTGCTGTTGCGCCAGTGCCGGCGAGGCGGTCGGTCCGGCGAGGCCGGCGGCCATCAAAAAGGCGGCCATAGCAGGAATCAAAATAGCTTTTTTCATGTTGTTCCCCCATTAGGAAAGTTATTGAAGGTGGCCACAATCACCTTGAAATACGACTTTTTCATGGCGCGATCGACGGTCACGCCCGTTTATCTATTCCTTAAGCTTTGCCGTTACAATCGGTAAAAATTTGTGACTACGCCTCGGAATCGCATGCCTGTATGATTTGGATCGGTTTTATGGCCGGACTTCGGAAAGGTTCTCGATGACCCGTAAACTCTTCGGCACCGACGGTATTCGCGGCACCGCCAACAGCGAGCCGATGACCGCCGAGACCGCGCTCAAGGTCGGCATGGCGGCGGGCGCCTATTTCATCCGCGGCGATCACCGTCACCGGGTCGTGATCGGCAAGGATACCCGCCTGTCGGGCTACATGCTGGAACCCGCGTTGACCGCCGGGTTCATCTCCATGGGCATGGACGTGATCCTGGTCGGCCCGATGCCGACGCCGGCGGTCGCCATGCTGACGCGGAGTCTGCGCGCGGATATCGGCGTGGTGATTTCGGCATCTCACAATCCGTATCAGGACAACGGGATTAAATTTTTCGCGCCGGATGGCTTTAAGCTGTCCGACGAGGTCGAAGCGGAAATCGAGGCGCGGATCGATGCCGGCAACGGCGATCATCTGGTCGCCCCCGCGAAACTGGGGCGGGCGGTGCGCCTCGAAGACGCCGTCGGCCGCTACACGGAATGCGTGAAGCAGACGTTCCCGCGCGGTCTCACGCTGGAGGGACTCAAGATCGTCGTCGATTGCGCGAACGGCGCCGCCTACAAGGTCGCACCGGAAGTGCTGTGGGAACTCGGCGCCGAAGTGATACCCATCGGCGTTCATCCGGACGGCTTCAACATCAACAAGGACTGCGGCTCTACCAAGACGGAAGCCATGTGCAGCCAGGTGGTTTCCCACGGCGCCGATATCGGCATCGCGCTCGACGGCGACGCCGATAGGGTCATCTTCGCCGATGAACATGGCGATTTGATCGACGGCGATCAGGTGCTCGGCCTGGTGGCCCGGTCGTGGCAGCAGCGCGGCTTGCTCCGGGGCGGCGGCATCGTTGCCACGGTGATGTCCAACCTGGGCCTGGAAAATTTTCTTGCCGATGCCGGGCTCACGCTCGAACGGACCCGAGTCGGCGACCGCTACGTGGCCGAGGCCATGCGCGAAAAGGGCTTCAATCTCGGCGGCGAGCAGTCGGGACACATCATCATGAGCGATTACGGCACCACCGGCGACGGCCTGATCGCGGCCTTGCAGGTCTTGGCGGTGCTGGTCGATTCGCAAAAGCCGGCGAGCCGAACGTGCCGGGTGTTCGAGCCGTTGCCGCAGTTGTTGCGCAACGTGCCGTTGAACGGCCTGGACCCGCTCGAGGAAAGCGCGGTGCAGCGGGTGATCGCCGACGGCGAGAAGCGGCTCGGTACGAGCGGGCGTATCCTGATCCGCAAATCCGGCACCGAACCGTTGGTGCGGGTCATGGCCGAAGGCGAGGATAAGGTTCTCATCGGTAATGTGGTCGACGACATCGTCGCGGCGATCGAGCAGTCCGCCCGCTGATTTTCCCGTTCTTTTCCTGTCCCGGCTTTTCCCGTCCTGGCGAGACGTCTTGTGAATCGGTAAGATATCGCAAGATCATTCATAAACCCACGTAGCGGCACGGAGGTCACGTGAAAGGGCGGGTTCTGATCGTCGCCGGTTCCGATTCGAGTGGCGGCGCCGGCATTCAAGCGGACATCAAAACCGTGACGGCGCTCGGCGGTTATGCCGCGACGGCGATCACGGCGGTGACCGTCCAGAACACCCAAGGCGTGACCGGCGTTCACGGCATACCGCCCGATGTCGTTGCCGCGCAGATGCGCGCGGTGCTGTCGGACATCGGCGCGGACGTCGTCAAGATCGGCATGTTGCACGCGGCCGCGATCATCGACGCGGTCGCCGACGTGCTCATGCAGGATGCGGTAAAAATTCCCGTGGTGCTCGATCCGGTGATGATCGCGAAGGGCGGTCATCCGTTGCTCGAACCGGCCGCCGAGACGGGATTGCGCCGCCGCCTCATGACGTTCGCGTATGTCCTGACGCCGAACATTCCCGAAGCCGAGGCGTTGACCGGTGCGAAGATCGTCAATGCCGACGACATGGAACGGGCCGCGCACAATCTTAAAACCTTCGGTCCCAAGGCGATCATGGTGAAGGGCGGTCATTTACCGGGCGGCGAGGTGACCGATGTCTTGCTCGACGACCGGGGAAGCGCGTTTCGGTTCACCGGGAAACGGATCGACACGCCGCATACCCACGGCACCGGCTGCACGCTGGCCTCGGCGATCGCGACCGGCCTGGCCCAAGGCATGAGCATCCGGGAATCGGTGGTGCGGGCGCGGGCTTACGTTCTCAAGGCGATCAAAACGGCACCCGGTTACGGGCACGGCCACGGGCCGCTCAACCACGGGCACACGGTCGGCCCGTTCGAGGGCTGAGGCCGGCCGGCAAGCAACGCGGACAACTGATTCTTAGCGTTATCAATCGAAACGGCGGGATTGCCTCCGGATTTTAGCCCGCCGCTCCGCTCGGCGCGGCCCGAAAGCCGCATGATTCCGGGCTTTTTGGGGTGACGGGAAAAACCATATATTGTGATTTGGCGCTATGATCGGCTACTATCGCTGGTGTTTTTCTACGGGGACGGAATGCGCATCATCAGGGCGGTATCTGCAGAATCAAGGGATGAAAAAACGGTGAAACGGCTGCTGAGATCGGGCGCCTTGGCGATTGTCCTGGCCATGAGCGCAAGCGTGAGCGGTTGCGTCGATCCCCAGGGCGGCGGCCTGTTTTCGGGCTCCTTCTGGTCGGGCAGTCCCTTCTTTCAAGGCAGCAACGACGAGGCCGAGCGGGGCCTGGCCGAGTTGGCCAAGGGCAATTTCACGCAGGCCGAAGGGCTGTTCAAACGGGCGCTCGAGATAAACCAGCGCGACGTTCACGCGCTGTTGGGTTTGGGCATTCTCTATCAGAACACCAATCAGACGACCAAGGCGCGCGAGATGTACGAGGCGATTCTCGCGATCCGGCCGAAGGAATCCGATCGTTTCGTCGTCTGGCGGTCGCTGGCGACCAAGTCGATCAACGAAATCGCCAGCGTCAATCTGGCGTTGCTGGAAAGCGGCGGGGTCTTGGCGGATCTGGGCCGCGGCGCGGCGGGGCAAACCGGCATGGACGCGAGCACGGCGCCGCCCAAGCTGACGCCCTCGCCGATGGCATCGGGTAGCGCGGGCGGGATGGCGTTGCGTACTCCGACGCCGAAAACCATCGCCGACGCGCCGTCCATGCCGATGATTCCGGTGGGCGACGTCAACGTCATCAACCGTTTCAAAACGCTGATGGCGTTGCGCGACGAAGGGCTGGTCACGCAGGACGAGTTCGACGCCCGGCGGCGCACCAACATCGGTTCGCTGCTGCCGTTGACGTCGCCGCCGCCGGCGTCGGGGCTCGATCGTCCGGTGCCGACGACGGGGCAGATTTCCTCGCGCCTGCGGGCCATCGGCCGGGCGCTCGAAATGCGCGCGCTGACGGTCTCGCAGCATGCATCCGAGCGCAGCATGATCCTGGACGCCTTGATGCCGGCGGCGCCG
>JAVJPD010000021.1:0-2050 GCA_040216475.1 Rhodospirillales bacterium | reverse complement strand
GTCGAAGCCGGCGATGCTCGCCGTGGCCGTGATTTTCATCCTCGGGCGGTTGTTGTTGCGTCCGCTGTTTAAATTGGTCGCGGTCACGCGGATTCCCGAACTGTTCGTCGCCATGACCCTGTTGGCCATCATCGGCACCGCTTGGCTGACCGGTTTGTCGGGTTTGTCGATGGCGCTCGGGGCGTTTCTCGCCGGCCTGTTGATCGCGGAAACCGAGTTCCGGCATCAGGTCGAGATCGATATCCAGCCGTTCAAGGGCCTGCTGCTCGGCGTCTTCTTTCTGTCGGTCGGCATGGGCATCGACTTCACCGCCGTGGCCGACCGGGCGGGTTGGGTGGTCGCCTCGGTGTTCGGCCTGCTGGTGATCAAGGCCGTTCTGGCGGGCGGTATGTGCTGGGCGTTCGGCGTTCCCAAGGCGATCGCCTTCCAAGCCGGATTGTATCTGAGCCAGGCGGGCGAGTTCGCCTTCGTGACGGTGGGCTTGGCGGTCACGCTGACTCTCATTCCCGCGCCGGTCGGGCAATTCATGTTGATCGTCGCCAGCTTGACCATGGTCGTCACGCCCCTGATCGCGTTGCTGGCGCGCCGGTTGGGTGCGCGCTTGTTCGATACCGATGCGTCGTTCCGCCTGGGGCCCGGCGATGATGCCGCCGATCTCGAGGGGCACGTCGTCATTGCCGGTTTCGGCCGGGTCGGCCAGACCGTCGCCAAGCTTCTCGATCGGATGAAGATTCCCTACGTGGCGATCGATATCGACGCGCGGCTGATCGCGACGTGCCGGCGGGAGAACCGGCCCGTCTTTTTCGGCGATGCCCGCCGGGCCGAGGTCCTCGCCCGGGTCGGGACCGAGCATGCCCGGGCCCTGGTCGTGACCCTGGACGATGCCGCCGCGGCCAGCCGGGCGATCGGCAATATTCGTGCGCGCTGGCCCGACCTGCTCGTTTATGCCCGTGCCCGCGACATGGCGGCCTCGGGCGACCTGGCCGAGCTGGGCGTGACCCAGGCCGTTCCCGAAACCGTCGAAGCAAGTTTACAGCTTGCGGGACAGTTGCTCGGCGGTCTCGGCGTTCCGCCTCATACCGTCGGCGATCTCATCGGCACGATCCGGCAGAACGAATATGCATCGGTCGGCCCGGTCATCGGGCCGGCCATCGACTCGGTCATCGACCCGTCGGACAACGCCGATGCGAAATAAAAAACGTGTTGTTTTGCAGTGCAGCATAACGATCCAAACTGACGAGAGCGCATAGGAGACATTCGTTTCGTCGGCCTTGTTTTCCTTGCATGGCTCCATGCTTTCCGGCACTGATTACGGGTCAGCTTGACCCAAAATGAAAAAACGCCTCGCTTGCGGATTCCGGAAGCGAGGAAGGGTAGAAATTTTCGGGAGACACCTTACATGAGCGCCACCGCGAACGCGCCGACTCAGAATCAGAAATTGTTGCAATGGATCGACGAGGTCACGGCCTTATGCAAACCGGACAAAATTCATTGGTGCGACGGTTCGGAACAGGAATACGACCGTTTGTGCCGGGAGATGGTCGATGCCGGCACCTTGCTCAAACTCAATCCGAAAAAGCGGCCGAACAGCTATCTGGCGCTTTCCGATCCCGACGACGTGGCGCGCGTCGAGGAACGCACCTTCATCTGCACCAAGCGCGAAGAAGATGCCGGGCCGACCAACAACTGGACCGGCCCCGATGAAATGAAGACGACGCTGCGCGGTCTGTTCGACGGCGCGATGCGCGGACGTACCATGTACGTTTGCCCGTTCAGCATGGGCCCGCTCGGCTCGCCGATCGCACACATCGGCGTGCAGGTCACGGATTCGGCCTATGCCGCCGTCAGCATGAAGATGATGACGCGCATGGGCGCCCAGATATTGGACGTTCTCGGCGACGGCGATTTCGTGCCGTGCCTGCATTCCGTCGGCGCGCCGCTTGCGAACGGCGAGAAGGATGTGCCCTGGCCGCAGAACGAAACGAAATACATCGTGCATTTTCCCGAGGACCGCATGATCTGGTCCTTCGGCAGCGGCTACGGCGGCAAC
>JAVJPD010000020.1:0-1762 GCA_040216475.1 Rhodospirillales bacterium | reverse complement strand
CGCGGCATGGCCGGCCAGGCTGGCGCCGAAGGAAAAACCGGTGATGTCGTAGCGCTGATCCTTCGGCAGAAGCCGTTCGAGGCCTTCAGCGACGATCCGGCCCAGCCCTTGGAACGAATGCGGCTCAGGCGGTACGGCCGAGTCTCCGAGGCCGGGCAGGTCCGGGATGAAAACCCCATAGGTTTGCGAAAGCGCCGGGATGTTTTTGATCCAGTGAGTCCATGAGCCGAAGGAACCGTGCAGACAAACCAGCGGGGGCCCATCGCCCCATTTGCGCCAAATCATCTCGCCGTCGCCGCAAGGCGTCGTCAATCGGGTTGCTTTTGCATCGAGGTCCGCCACGGCGGCAGCATGATCCATGGTGTCCGTCATCTTGCTTTGGTCTAATTCTTGTGATCACTTCAGGATATTTAAGAATATTTCGAATGTAACGTACTCAAGCTTCTACAAATTGAGATGTTTCCAATACTGGCGACAGTAGGCTGCGGCTGGCCGTCGACGGCAGATATAAATCATGTACAGCATGCAAGCCAATCGATCAATTGGTTGGAGAGGCTTGTCTGCGCGGAGTATGGGCGTATTGTTCGGAAATTCTGTTTCCCTATAACTTCAAATCAGGTAGGGTTGACGTAATGGCCATATTGGTGAAGATGAATTCTTAAACCAATTTGGCGCTGTATGAGGATTGGTCCGGTGCGGCGCTTGCGCCGGAAATCGGGCCTTCATCAATAATCGATCCCGGCGCTACGACCGGGAAATTCTAGGGAGGAGAGTATGACGTTTTCTTTGAAACGAGTGGGGTCTTATGCCGCCGTGGCGAGCACGGCGTTCGTGTTGGCGATGGCCGGCACCGTCGACACGGCCGATGCGGCGAAGAAGAAAAAGAAATTCGCGAAGCCCGTTTGCGACACCATTGAAGTGATTTCGCACGCCTCGCCGGGCGGCGGCACCGATACCACGGCCCGCATGATGATGATCCGCGCGCGCCGTTATCTGAAAAGCAGCGGCTATCTGAAAAACGACATGATCGTCGTTTACAAGCGGGGCGGCATGACCCGCAAGGCGCACGAATACTTCAAGCGCCAACCGGCAGACGGATGCACGTGGATGGCGATCACCCAGTCGCACATGAACGTTCTGGCAACGAAATCGCCGATCACGATCGACGATATGGTTGGTATCGCGCGCGCGATGGATGATCCGATCATGTTCGTGGTCAACGCGGAAAGCCCGTACAAGACGCTCAAGGACGCGGTCGAGGCCTCGAAGAAGAAGCCCCTGAGCTGGGCCGGCGCCGGCGCCAACAGCACGGATCATATCGCCATCGATAAGCTCGCGCGGGCGGCGGGCATCAAGTACAAGTTCGTTTCCTACGGCAGCGCCGGCCCGATGGTCAGCGCCTTGCTGGCGAAATCCTATGACGTCGCGCCGCTGAACGTCAGTGAAACGGCGGACCAGCTTGCCGAGAAAAAGTTCCGCGCCATCGCGGTTCTCAGCAAAAAGCGTTTGGGCGATTATCCGAACGTGCCGACGGCGGCCGAGCAGGGTTACAATGTGTTCGCCTCGACCACGCGCGGTTATGTCGTGCGTAAAGGCACGCCCGATAAGGTCGTCGATTATCTGTCGGGCGAATTGGTCAAGGCGATGCGCCATAAGGTCTTCGCCGGATACCTTGCCGGTTCCGGCCTGAACGCCAAGGATGCCGTTTCCGGCCGCAAGGATTGGCAGGACGATCTCAAGGAAATAGATCGGAAGAGCGTCG
>JAVJPD010000019.1:0-1114 GCA_040216475.1 Rhodospirillales bacterium | reverse complement strand
TCGGCCGCCGGATATCTATTGGCGGGCGCCGTGCCGCGGCCGGTGTCGCTCGGGCTGGTGTTTCTCAATCCGGTTTATTTTCTGCTGCTGACGGTCGTGGGCGTGCAAAAACCGGCGTTGGTCATCGCTATGGTGACCGGCATCGTCCTCGGTCCGTCGCTGCATCTCGTCTCGCCCGATTGGGGCCTGATGATGACCGGATTGATCGCCGGCAGCATGGGCTTTTTCGGCGGGCGATTGTGGGAACGCCGCCGGGGGCACGGGGGTACGCACGGGGGTACGCACGGGGGCACGCATGGATAGCGCTTGGATCGTCGACTATTGGCCGTGGATTTTGGCCTTCGTGGCCGGCGCCGTGACCTATCTCTGGCGCGGGCTCGGCGTGGCGTTCTCGGGCCGTCTCGAAACCACGAGCCCGGTATTCGACTGGATCAGTTGTGTTGCCTACGCCCTGATCGCGGGGTTGGTTTCGCGTATGATCATCCTGCCGATCGGCACGCTTCAGGAGTCTACGCTGGAAATCCGCCTCGCCGGGGCGGCCCTGGCCATCGCGGTTTTTTTCCTGACCCGCCGCTCGCTTTTGCTCGGGACGTTCGCCGGCGTGGCCCTGTTTACGTTTTTGATTTGGTGACGGCCGGGCGGCGGCACGCATCGGAACCGACCAATCGGCGGATCGGTTCTTTCTCAACATTTGCGGTGCGGCGGCGCAAACGCTATAACCGCCGGCAATCATAAACCTCATTCATTCAAAGGGATCGATCATGAGTTCGTATCGGATCGCCGTCATTCCCGGGGACGGCATTGGCAAGGAAGTCGTGCCGGAAGGCATTCGCGTGATGGAGGCCGTCGGCGGCATGCACGGCCTGAGCTTCACGTGGGATCGCTTCGATTGGAGTTGCGAGGTTTATGCCAAAACCGGGCGTATGATGCCGCAAGACGGTCTCGATCAGATCCGCGGCCATGATGCGATTTATCTCGGGGCGGTCGGCTTTCCCGGCGTGCTCGATCACGTCTCTTTGTGGGGCCTATTGATCCCGATCCGGCGCGAATTCCAGCAGTACGTGAACCTGCGGCCCGTGCGCCTGTTCGAGGGCGTGAGATCGGAAGAGCGTCG
>JAVJPD010000018.1:0-3328 GCA_040216475.1 Rhodospirillales bacterium | reverse complement strand
GCGATCAGGGCGGCGGCGATCGCGACGCCGATCAGGATCTTCGGCGTCAGCAGGTGCGGCCGGAGCTTTTTCGACGCCGTGGCTGCGATCAGCAACGGCACCAGGAACAGTGCATAGTTGTATTTCGCGAGCAGCCCGAAGCCGAACAGCAATCCGAGCAGCGCGTAATTGTGCAGGCGGTGGCTTTTCGGCAGCCGCAGGACGGCGAACAGGGTGGCCGCGAGGAAGGCGGCCATCAGCACGGTGTGGCTGTAGTTCACCACCGCGTCCCAGTTGATATAGAAGACTGCCAGCAGCGACAGCGCGCTCACGGCGGCGTAGGTCGCATCCTCGAACGCCTCTTCGGCGGCGCGATGGATAAAGTAGTAGATCGCGAACAGAGAGGCATACTTCACGGCGGCGACCGACGCCGCGCTGACGCCGAACGCCTTTTGCGCCAGGATCACCAGCCATGTGTAGAGCGTCGGCTGGTTGACCTTGTAGCCCCAGGCGAACGTCTGCGAGAAGAACAACTGCTCCGCGTCGTCTTCCGACGCGCCCGGAAACAGGGCGATCCGTAACGTAAACAGCACGAGGAAGTAACCGGCCAGGAACAGCGGGCAGCCGTGACGCGTGAACAGGAAATCGGCGGTTTTAGCGATCATGGCGCGGCGATTACGTTTTCGCGTAAGGGTTTTCGGTCTTGCGCAGGTAAAGCCGGATCGGTACGCCGGCCAGATCGAATGTTTCGCGCAGGTTATTGACCAGATAGCGGGTGTAGGACTCCGGCACGGCTGTGGGCCGCGGGGTGAAAATCGCGAACGTGGGCGGGCGGGTCTTGGCTTGGGTGATGTAGCGCAGCCGCACGCGCCGCCCGCCCGCGAGCGGCGGCGGGTGGCGTTCGAGCACGCCTTCGAGCCAGCGGTTGAGCTGCGCCGTCGGTACATGCCGGTTCCAGGTGTCGTAAATCTTCAGCACTTCCGGCAGCAGTTTCTTGAGGCCTTGGCCGGTCAGAGCCGAGCAGGTCACGATCGGAATGCCGCGCACCTGGGGCAGGGATTTTTCCAGCCGGTCGTTCAGTTTTTGCAGGGCGTTCTTGGTCTGCTTAATCAGGTCCCACTTATTGGCGGCGATGACGAGAGCGCGGCCTTCCTCGATCACCATGCGCGCGATGGTGAGGTCCTGCTTCTCCAGCATCACGTCGGAATCGAGCACCAGCACGACGACGTGGGCGTAGCGGATCGTCTTCAGAGTGTCGCCGACGGAAAGATACTCGAGCTTTTCCGAAACGCGGGCCTTCCGGCGCAGGCCCGCGGTATCGACCAGGGAAAGGGGCCGGCCCTTGAAATGCCAGGATACCGCGATCGAGTCCCGGGTGATGCCCGCTTCCGGGCCGGTGAGCAAGCGCTCCCGGCCGATCAGCTTGTTGACCAGGGTTGACTTGCCGACGTTGGGCCGCCCGACGATGGCGAGCGACAAGGGGGCGAGTGGCCGGGGAGCGTTGTCCGCTTCGGCGAGGTCTTCGTCTTGCGGCGCTTCCGGTTGCGCGTCCCGCGCGGCTTTACCGGCGAACGGCGCCAGGACTTCGTAGAGCAGGTTCATGCCCTCACCGTGTTCGGCGGAGACCGGGACCGGATCGCCGAGGCCGAGGGAATAGGCGTCGTAGAGATTTTCGTGTCCCTTCGCGCTTTCGCATTTGTTGGCGATAAGGATCAGGGGGGTTTTCTGTTTGCGCAGCCAGTCGGCGAAATGCCGGTCGAGCGGCGTGATGCCGGCGCGGGCGTCGATCAGGAGCAGGGCGACGTCGGCGTTTTTGAGCGCCTGTTCGGTCTGAAGGCGCATGCGTCCCGACAGGCTTGCGTCGTCGGACTCTTCGAGGCCGGCGGTGTCGATCACGGTGAAGTCGAGGTCGCCGATCCGGCCC
Source organism: Rhodospirillales bacterium (assembly GCA_040216475.1). Taxonomy (GTDB): domain Bacteria; phylum Pseudomonadota; class Alphaproteobacteria; order Rhodospirillales; family CALINB01; genus CALINB01. The sequence continues at coordinate 1,425 of JAVJPD010000018.1, read as the reverse complement.
GCGCCCTCGCGGCGGTCGCGGGTGACGCCCGGGGTGTCATCGACGAGCGCGAGACGCCTGCCGATCAGCCGGTTGAATAGGGTTGATTTGCCGACATTGGGGCGGCCGACGATGGCTACGGTGAAGCTCATGGTTTTCCATCTGCTGCGAACGCCGCCGCGCGTTACCGGTAAGCGATCAGATCCGCGCCGTCGGTCAGAAAATAAACGGTCTTGCTGGCGATGATCGGCGATACGGTCACGCCGCTCGGCATTTTCTCGACGCCGATCACCTGGCCCGTGTAGGGCGACACCGCGAGCGCGCGGCCGTGCGAGCCGGCGACGATCAGGCGGTCGCTCGCCAGCAGCGGGCCGGTCCAGATGATAGCGGCCTTGCGGATGTCGTTGTCGATGTGGCGCGGCAGCGCCAGCACCCAATAGACCCGGCCGGTATCGCGCGACAGACTGACCAATTCGGATTCGTGGGTGACCATGAACACGTAATCGCCGGCGACCCAGGGGCTGTCGTAGCTGCCGATGGCCCGGTCCCAGACGCGCCGGCCCGAGCGGAGATCGAGGGCGGCGACCAGGCCGCCGTTGCTCACCGCGATGACCCGGCCGCGGTCGATGATCGGGCGGCCGCGAATGTGCGAGAGCGTCGAGATCGCGGTGGTCGAGCGCCGCACCGTGGCCAGCGACTCCGACCAGATCAGGCGGCCGTTTTCGACGCGGAGCGCCACGAGTTCGCCCGAGGAGAACGGCGCGATGACGATGCCGGAATCGACCGCCGGGCTGGCGCTGCCGAGCAGGCTGGAGACCTCGCCGGCACCGGTGAAGGTCCACAGACTCTGGCCGCTCTTGGCGCTCAAGGCATGGAGTTTGTTGTCGAGCGTGATGACGAACACGCGCCCGCCGCGGACCGTGGGCGCCGCGCGCATCGGCCCGGCGACGTTCTTGCGCCAGATCACCTGGCCGCTTTCGGCCTTCATGGCGATGACCTCGGCAAAGCCGGTCGCCACGTAGAGAACGCCGTTGTCGAAAGCGAGGCCGCCGGGCATGTGGCCGTCGTCTTCCTTTTTGGGCGTGATATCGTTGCGCCACAGGCGTTGGCCGCTTTTCGCGTCGTAGGCGCGCACTTCCGAGTCCGCGTCGATGGTGAACACGCGCCCTTGGGCGACGACCGGCGAGGCGATCAGGCGGACGTCGCTGCCCGAACCGTCGCCGATGTCTTCTTTCCAGGCGGGCTTCAGCGAGGCGCCGACCTCGATATGATGCATGGCGTGATTGGCGTAGCCGCCGGCTTGCGGCCAATCGGGGTTCGGCGTCGGCGCCGGGAGCACGACATCCTTATCCTGCAATTGCGGATCGGGCGTGACCGCGCGCTGGCCGACCATGACGGACACGCGCTTGCCGGGCAGCGGCGGCGGCGGTTTCGAGAACCAATCGT
>JAVJPD010000017.1:0-1432 GCA_040216475.1 Rhodospirillales bacterium | reverse complement strand
GGACATCAAGCTGCCGTTCGCCCGATCGTTCGCTTACAGCAACCTTTCCCGCGCCTTTGCCGTTATCGGCACGGCGGAGGGACCGGCCAGCCCGGCATTCGATAAAGCCGTGGAAATGATCGAACGGGTAACGGACGACCGCTTGCGCGCCCAAGGATTTTGGCTCATCTCCCTGCAGCAACGGCTGGCCGGCGATATTGCGAATGCCCGGAAGACTCAAAACCGTGCCGAGAAAGAAACCGAAGAGATCAAGAGTCTTCTCAGCAAAATCTGGATGTTCGGCGATATTACGGACGCTTACCTGAAAAACGGGCAAAAGATTCAGGCCCGTGCCGTTCTGGATAAGTCCGTCGCCGCGGTCCGAAACATCACGAATGCCTGGGAACGGACACGGGCCCTCGCCAAGGTCGCCGAAATGTGGCTGATCGTAAGGACCAACGGTTTCAGAACCGCCCAACGCCTTCCCTGAATTTGTCTCCCCTCTTCCGAACGGATACACTCGGCGATCGAACGCTTGTCATCCGGGTTCGATACTCGGCATATAGTCATCGGGTAATGATCGAGAAAAAAATCACATGAAAATACGATACGCGCGTACCGCCTTTCTTGGCCTGTCGGCATTGGCCGTTTTGTCAACGCTGTCCTCCTGTTCGTGGTTCGGGGACAAGAAAAAGGTGGAGGCGAAGGTCCCCTGTCCGCACGTCGCCGTGATTTCGGATGCCGACCTTTACACTCACTTTCAGCCCGGCGCGAAATGGGATCGCGACTCGCTTCGCTACGAAGCCCAGATCGTGAAAATCAAATCGGCCTGCGATTTCTCCCGGCCGAAATCGCAACCGACGCCATCGGACAAGGATAAAAAAGCAAAGGTCGACGACGGCCCGAAAACGTTATTAGCGGCCATCACCGTAACGTTCGAGGTTCACGTCTATCCGAAATACAAAGGCCAAGACGCCAGGTTAAAATATTTCGTCGCCATCACCGACCGGCAGACGAACGTCCTCAACAAGCAGACGTTCGATATCGCCGCGCCGAAGCCGAAGTGGGAAGAAACGAAAGGGCAGCCCCTGAAAAGCCGGTCCGTTTATTTCACGGACAAACCGGTTACCCTGAGAATCCCGTTGAAAAAGGGACAGATCGGGCCGGATTTCCATATTTTCGCCGGGTTTCAACTGTCGCCCGAACATCTTGAGCTGAACCGCAAGCGCCGCCGCCCTCCCGAGGCATACGGCATCAAGGATCCCGACGGAGAACCAAAGTCCAATTGACGCCCCGGCTCGATCAGGTACACTGATTTGGACGGCTCGTCTTAACGAGCCGTCGCACTGAAGTGGTTTCCTCAGTGGACCCCTGCGGGAGAGGCCGGTTTCGAAGCGATTCGGACGCCGGCGCCGAAGGAGCAATAGCCCCGAAAACTCTCAGGCAAAAGGAC
>JAVJPD010000016.1:0-3640 GCA_040216475.1 Rhodospirillales bacterium | reverse complement strand
GTCGCCCTTCGCCGTCAGCATGATGATCGGCGTGTTGGATTTACCGCGGACATCGCGGCACAGCGACAGGCCGTCCTCGCCGGGCAGCATGATGTCGAGCAGGATCAGGTCGATCCGGCTGTCGGCCAGCAGCTTGCGCATGGCGCGCCCGTCGGCGGCGGCGCTGACCCGAAAGCCGTCCTTCGACAGAATCCGCGATACCAGATCGCGAATTTCCTTGTGGTCGTCGACGATGAGGATGTGCGGCGCGGTTGTCATGGCCGCAGTTTAAACCCTGTTTTCCGGACCGCCGGGAAAAATTGTAACAAAGTTTTACAAGGGGGGTCTTGGCCATATCCGGTCACAAAAAGCCTCTTTTCCGAAAAACTTCGGACACGGGTTCGGCCTCAAATGTCCCCATCGCGACAGTCCCGTCGCAGACACGTTTGAGGAGAAATCGCATGAAAACCCAGAGCAAATTTCTTACCCTCGCTGCCGCGGCCGCCGTGACGGGCCTCGTCGCGCTTCCCGTTTTCGCCGATCCGTCAGGTCACCAGGGCGGCCACCAGGGCGGCAAAACCGGCCCGCATTCGATGCAGGGCCAGGGCATGGGCCACGGCGGTATGGGTCATGGCATGAAGAATGCGATGCAGGGCCGGAAAATGGGCATGGGCGCCCGTTTTCAGGATACCGAGGCGCTGAAGAAGGCGATCGGCATCACCGAAGAGCAGGAAGAGGCTTGGGACACCTACGCCAAGGTCCTAAAAAACACGGTCGAGACGATGCGTTCCAGGCGCGCGGGCGTCGATCATGACGCCGTTCGCGCCATGTCGGACGCAGACCGCCAGGCTTTTCGTGCGGCCATGCAAAAGCAGGGTCAGGAAACCCACGCGACCCTGAAAGCGGCGGCCGAGAAGCTGATCGAGTCCCTCGAGGACGAGCAGAAGGCGAAAGCCAAGCAGACGCTGCCCGGCCTCAAGGACCGCGCCGCCGGCCAAAAGCACGCCGGTAAGATGGGCGGTGGCCACGAACGTGGCGGCATGGGAGCGCACTCCGGCCCGATGAATAGCGGCCGTTAATTCCCGGCGGGCCGGCAGGCACCCGAAACGGTGTCCGCCGGCCTCCGCACAAAGACCGCGTTCAAGGGATAATCGAGTACACCCCGACGACCGGCAGGCAGGCACAAGGAGATTTCAAAATGATCACGCGGCGCACGGCCCTGACGGCTCTTCTTTCGGCGGGCACGGCGGCAACGGCCGGATTATTGGGCGGATTGCCGCTTTTGTCATCCGCTGCCGCCAAGGCGTTGCCGAACGAACTGAAGATTCCCGCTTTGGATAAAGGTACGGTTCGCAACGGTTCGCGGATGTTCGATCTTCATTTGCAGAAGGGCAATACGCAATTCCTCGCGAAAGGGGCGCCGACGCCGACGCTCGGCATCAACGGCGGCTTTCTGGGCCCGACGCTTTCGATGCGGAACGGCGAGAAGGTCGTTCTCAACGTCACCAACCGGATCGGCGAGCCGTCGACGCTGCATTGGCACGGATTTCACTTGCCGGCAAAGCACGACGGCGGGCCCCATCAGGTCATCGAGAACGGCGCGACCTGGAGTCCGGCTTTCGAGATCAAGCAGAAGGCCGCGACCTTCTGGTATCACTCGCACATGCATCACAAGACCGGCGAGCAGGTGTATCGCGGCCTCGCAGGCCTGATCGTCGTCGAAGACGAAGAAAGCCTGAGCCTCGATCTACCCAAAACCTACGGCGTCGACGACATCCCGCTGATCATTCAGGACCGGGCCTTCAACCGGGACGGCTCGTTCCGGTACGTGTCATCCATGCATGACGTCATGATGGGCATGCAGGGCGATACGATTCTGGTCAACGGCACGGTGAACCCTTTTTTGCGCGCGAAAACGCAAAAGATCCGGTTTCGTATCCTGAACGGCTCGAACGCACGCTTTTATACCCTGGGCTTCAGCGACGGCCGCCGTTTTCAGCAGATCGCGACCGACGGCAGCTTCCTGCCCGGACCCGTGGAAACGGACCGCATCGTCTTGGCGCCTGCCGAGCGTGCGCAGATCGTGGTGGATATCGCAAACGACGGCCGGCCCTTGAAGCTGATCAATCTTTCCGGCGAAACCCAGGGCGGCGGCATGATGGGCGCGATGGCGAGCCGGCGGTTCGATATTCTCGAGATCAGGCCGGACGGCGTCTTGACGAACTCGCCCGCCGTGCCGGGGAAGCTGCCCGAGCTGCCGCGCCTGCGCGCGCAAGACGCGGTCAAGACCCGCCGCTTCGTTCTGGCGATGGGCATGGGCCCCGGCATGATGATGGGCGGTGGCGGCCGGTTTACCATCAACGGCCGCGCCATGGACATGAAACGGATCGACGAAACGGTCAAACTCGGCGATACGGAGATATGGGAAATCAGGAACGACTCGCCGATGACCCATCCGTTTCACATTCACGATATCCAGTTTCAAATTCTCGATCGCAACGGCAAGCCGCCGGCGCCCGGCGAGCGGGGCCTGAAAGACACGGTTCGGGTTCACGGCGGCGAAACCGTGCGCGTGATCGCCCGCTTCGAGGACTATGCCGATCCGGACCGTCCGTACATGTATCACTGCCACATTCTCGAACACGAAGACGCCGGCATGATGGGGCAGTTCGTCGTCGTTTGAGCGGGCAAACGGCCATCGATATCTTTTCGTTATCAACCAGGAGTTTGATCATGTCCGCCAATCGTCGTTTCATCGTTCCGCTCGTCGTTCTCGCCCTAGGCACCGGCGCTTACTTCTTGGGCGATCGAGCCGGCAACGCGCAGGATGCTTCGCATTCCGGCCACGCCGGACACACCGGCGGCGCGACCGTGACAGTGCCCGCCATGCCGGGGCAGCAGGTTTTCGGCGCGATCCAGGAGATCGTGAAAATCCTCGAGGCCGATCCCAAGACCGATTGGTCGAAGGTCGACATCGCGGCGCTGCACCGTCATCTCATCGACATGGACGAGGTGACCATGCGCGCCAAGGCGGCCGTGCGGGAACTTCCGAACGGCGCCGCGTTCACGGTTACGGGAACGGGACGCACTATCGAGGCGATCAAGCGCATGGTGCCGGCCCATACCCGCGAGCTCGTCGCGCTCGGCTGGCGGGCCGAAACCGAGACGTTGGCCGACGGCGTGAAGCTGACGGTCACCGCGGCCGACCCCGCCCAGGCAGCCAAGATCAAGGCGCTCGGGTTCATGGGCCTGATGGTGCAGGGTGCCCATCACCAGCCCCATCACCTGATGATGGCGAAGGGGTCGTTTAAACACGGACGTTCACGGCGAGATTGATCTCGGAATGCCTGATCCGAAGAAGATCCGTTTGCCGTTCTATGCCTATTGAGCGGTGATCTTGGTTTTTTGTCGTGCGTTGAAAGCGGCAAGAAATGTTTTCTTTTGAGCGGCGGTATACGGAGCGGCCGCGCCGGAAACCATGGTCATCCAATAGGTGTTCATCTCGTATATGCCGGACTTGGACTTTGCGAGTTTTGCCAGATTCGGAAACTTGGCCGCCTCGTCTCGCTTTTTAAGCAGGATTGCCCTGGCGTTGACGGTTTTGTGGAATTTTATACCCGACGTGACGGCCAGCGTGGCAATGCCGACGCAGACGCCGACC
>JAVJPD010000015.1:0-6802 GCA_040216475.1 Rhodospirillales bacterium | reverse complement strand
TTGTATAGCGCGACCTTGATCATCGGCACGGCGATCTTTTCGCGGGTGGTGTTTTGGATGAAGCCGCGCACGACCAGGGATTCGCCTTTTTGGCTGGTGACCCGCTCGGACTTGATGTTCCGGATTTCGAGGCCTTCGCCCAGGGTTACGGCATTCAGGCCGATCGCGCTGTAAACGCCGGCCATGCCGGGAACCCACGAAGCGATCTGTTTGCTCATCAGAATGAAGACCGCCAGCAGAACCAGGAGCAAACCACCGCCGACGGCGGCCAGAACCAGGCCGAGCCGACTCTTGCTTTCTTCTTCCTCGTCCTCGAAATCGTCGTCATCCGGGCTGGTGAGCGATTCGGGTAGCGGCTCCGGATCGGGAATCTTGTCCGGATCGAGTTCCGCGTCGTCGTCGGCACGGTCCTCCGGCGGCGCATCGGTCATGGATTCGATCGGCTCGGGTTCCTCGTTGCCGAAAGCCTTGCGGATTTCCTCTTCGGTGAGATCGGGCGTTGCGGGTTCTTCGTGTTCTTCTACCTCTTCTTCCTCGTCCTCTTCTTCCTGGAAATCGGCTTCCTCGAAGCTTTCTTCTTCTTCTTCCTCGTCCTCGATATCCTCGTCCTCGAACACCGGTTCGGGTTCGGGAACCGGCACGGGCCGGGGGGCGGCCATGACCGGCGCCGCCGGCTGCTGGGCCGTCACTTGGGCTTGGACGTGTTGCGGGTTCGGCATGCCGTGCGGTTGATGCCACCATATGAACCCGCAATGGGCGCACCGCAGCATCCGCCCGGAATCCGAAAGTGCGCTTTTATCGATGGCGTATCGCGTTGCGCAGGACGGGCATGTTATAAACATAGCGGCCGGATTTCCCCGAGGTCTCCAGGCGATAAGTAGCTGTCACTTATAGGCTTTCGAGAACGGCAACGCAAGCCGCGCTGGCCCGCTCTGGACCCGGCAACGGCCCTGGACGGGGCCGGATTCCCATGCCATTGTGCGAAGACCGTTCAGGAGCCGAAGGTGTCGTATAGCGATCAAGCGTGGGTGGTTCGATTCGAAAACGTCGGGCTGAGATACGGTCTCGGCCCTGAAGTGCTTCAGGACATCACCTTCGGATTGGAGTCCGGCTCTTTTCACTTTCTCCTCGGCGCCAGCGGAGCCGGAAAATCGTCGCTCCTGCGCCTTATGTACCTGGCCATGAAACCGTCGCGCGGCCTGATTTCCCTCTTCGGCCGGGATATCGCCGTGATGCCCCGCCGGTTGTTGCCGGAAACGCGGCGGCGAATCGGCGTCGTGTTTCAGGATTTCCGCCTTCTCAATCACCTCACGGCGTTCGACAACGTCGCCATGCCGCTTCGGGTTTCCGGCGTGCGCGAAAGCGAAGTCCAAAAGAACGTCACCGAGTTGCTGTCCTGGGTCGGCCTCAAGGACCACATCAACGCCCGCCCGCCGACACTCTCGGGCGGACAGCAGCAGCGCGTTGCCATCGCCCGGGCCGTCATCGCCCGGCCGAAATTGCTGCTGGCCGACGAGCCGACCGGCAACATCGACGACAAAATGGCCGAGCGGCTCATGCACCTCTTCGTTCAATTGAATAAGTTGGGAACGGCGATCGTTATCGCGACCCACAATGAAGCCCTGGTCAAACGGATGGGATATCCGTGCCTGCGCCTCGAGGGCGGGATGCTGTCCGTGGATCGGGCGGCCGCGGTCGAATCGGCGGGGTCTCCCGCAAATTCCTTGACCCCGGGCCAGCCGTCTCTCGGCCGATTCGGCACCGACAGGGTTTTATGATGTTTTCGCGCCGCACGGATCTTGCTCTCGAGCAGGATAGCCACAACAGATTCCTGCCGTGGCTCATCGCTTTCATGGTGTTTCTGGCCATCTTGTCGGCGGCGGGCACGTTCATCCTCGGCGGCATGGTCGCCCGCTGGGACCGGAACATGAGCGCGACATTGACCGTCCAGTTGCCGACGACGGACCGGGCCAAACAGGATGAACAAAACGTCGCGCGCGCGTTGAAAATTCTGCGCGGCACGCCGGGCGTCTTCGAGGCCCGGGCCGTGACGGCCGACGAGATGGCGGGATTGCTGGAGCCCTGGCTGGGACGCTCCAAGGCGATCTCGGAGTTGCCGTTGCCGCGTCTGATCGATGTCGAACTGTTGCCGGACAGCCAGGTCGATATCGCGGCCCTGTCGCAGAAGCTCCGTTCGGCGGTGCCGTCGGCCAGCATCGACGATCATCGCATTTGGCTCGATCGTTTTTTGCGTCTCATTCACATGATTCAAGGCGTGGCCGTGGCCATTTTGATCTTGATCGGGGCCGCCACGGTGGGCACCGTTATTTTCACGACCCGGACGGGACTCGCGGTTCATCAGGAAGCCGTCGAAGTCCTGCATTTGATCGGCGCCAAGGATTCCTACATCGCCCGGCAATTCGCAACGCGCGCGCTATTGCTGGCGCTGCGGGGCGGGCTGATCGGTTTGGCCTTGGCGGTGCCGGCATTGATCGCCGTGAGCATTCTGTCCTCGACGTTCGATACGGGCATGATCCCGAAGGTATCGCTGGCGTTCGATCAATGGCTGATCCTCGCGGTCATGCCGCTGATCGCGGCGTTGATCGCCATGTTGACGGCGCGCATTACGGTGCTGCAAACGTTGGCCCGTATGTTGTGAGGAGACCCTGACGGATGGCGCCGACACGATCGCATTCCCGCCGCCGACGGTCCCGCCGCTATTTTCTATGGTCCGCGGCGCTGGCCGCCGCCGGGATGATCGTCCTATGGACGGGAGGGCTGGTCTGGTTCGCGTCGAAGCTGCCTCATGGTGTGCAGGATTTGGATTCGAGAACCGACGCCATTGCCGTTCTGACCGGCGGCCAAGGCCGGCTCGACGCGGGGTTCAGGCTTCTGTCCGAGGAACGGGCACAAAAACTTTTCGTTTCCGGCGTTTACCGGGGGGTCGACGTCAATCAGCTTCTGGAGCTTTCCCAGCAGAACCCGGCAGACCTGAAATGCTGCCTCGAGATCGGCCACTCGGCCGACAATACCGCCGGCAATGCCGAGGAAACGGCCGAATGGGTCCGCCGCAACCGTTTCCGGAGTTTGCGCATCGTGACGTCGGCCTACCACATGCCGCGAACCATGCTCGAATTTCGTCATGCCATGCCGCACATCGCACTCGTTTCCCATCCGGTTTTTACGGACAACGTGAAACATGAACGGTGGTGGGCATGGCCGGGGACTTCCAGTCTGATCGTCGGCGAGTATAATAAGTATCTTCTGGCGTGGGCCCGTCATAAAAGCGAAGCGCTGACAACCATATTTCCGAAACGGTGACGGCTTCATGCTTTATGCCCGCTCCCTGATTTTCTACATTTTCTTTTATGCCTGGTCCGTGCCGGTGGTGTTGTCGATCACCGTCCTGTTGCTCGGCCCGCGCCGGCTCATGAACCGGGGGGTGTGCTTCTGGGCGCGGACCTCCCATACCCTCCTCAAGTGGACGGTCGGCCTGAGGCACGAGTTCCGCGGCCTCGACAATCTGCCGTCCGGCCCCGCCATTCTCGCCTGCAAGCACCAATCCGCTTGGGAGACGTACGGATTCTATGCTCTCGATTGCGACCCGGCGTATGTTTTGAAAAAAGAGTTGATCCTCATTCCGTTCTTCGGCTGGTTCATGTTGAAGACGAAAATGATCGTCGTGGACCGGGAGGCCAAGGCATCGGCCCTCAAAAAACTGCTGGCCGATACCAAGGTCGCGCTCGATGCGGAGCGAAAGGTGATCATCTTTCCCGAAGGAACCCGCACGGCGCCGGGCACGCAACGCGATTACCATCCCGGCATTGCGGCGATGTATAATCGTCTCGATGCCCCCGTGATTCCGGTCGCGTTGAACTCGGGCATGTTTTGGTCGCGCCGCAGCCTATTAAAGCGCCCCGGCGTCGTCACGGTCGAGTTTCTGCCGCCGATCCCGCCGGGGCTCGACCGGAAGGCCTTTCTCGGGGAACTTCGCACGCGTATCGAATCGGCGACCTTGGCGCTTCAACGCGAAGCCGTCGAGAAACACGGCGTTCCGGCGGATATTCCATCCTGATTCTCTTGAATTCTTTCCGGGCAGGATCGGAGGCGTTTAGCTTCGGCAGCGCCGGCGTGGCGATTTTGCAACACCTCCGGAAATCTTTATCCGTGAATCCAACGACTTGATCTCGGACAAATGGTGCCGGGGTCGTGTCTTGTATACGGGTATATGCGTATGGTTGCGCGTTTTTAATCAACATATCGTGACCCCGGTTTTCTCAGGGGTGACACGATGGAGGGATTCATGACCGAGAAATGCCATCGAGTGCGCCGTCGGCGTGCCGTATTTTGTGTATTTGCCGCTTTGAGCGTTTTCGCGATGTTGCTCAATGCGCAAACGGCCTTTGCCAAAGACAAAGGCGATTTTCTGATGCGGATGCGCGCTATCGCCTTTATGCCGGATTCTGGCGGTGCGACCGCTCAACTGGGCGGCGATGCCGATGTCGGCAACGCAGTCGTGCCGGAACTCGATTTCACGTATTTCTTCACCAAGAATATCGCCGCCGAATTGATCCTGGCGACCACGCAGCATTCGGTCAGCCTTGAGGGCTCGTCCTCGGGCAAGCTGGATCTCGGGCGGGTCCAATTGCTGCCGCCGCATATCAACCTGCAATACCATTTCATGCCGGACGGCAAGTTCAGCCCCTATGTCGGCGCGGGCGTCGGGTACGTGTTCTTTTTAAAGGAAAAGGACGGCAGTTCGATCAATTCGATCGACTACAAAAACTCGGTCAGCTGGTCCCTGCAGGCCGGGCTCGATTACAAGATCAACGACCGCTGGTCCCTGAATCTGGACGTGAAGAAGGTCTTCGTCGACACCGAGTTGCATATCAACGGCGGCGGCGTCACTGCCGGGGACGTCGATCTCGACCCCTGGGTGTTCGGCCTTGGAGTCGGCTACCGCTTCTGATTTTTCGGCGCGTTTTGGCTCTACGGGGCGGAATCCGGGGGATTCCGCCCTATATTTTACCTGTGGGCCGTTTTGTGGATAAGTTTTCGGCCCGTCTCTGTGAATCCCGGGCATAAGCCGTTCTGTGGATAACGGGCATAAATCGGGTTCGGCACGGCGCGAGCGGTTTTGCCGGTGCCTTGGTTCCGGATAAGTCCATGAAAACATAACGTGAACATCTTGCTTGACCCGGATTCGCGCATTGACTAACATTGGGATGTGAAAACCCCTGATTTTCCGGGCTTTTTTGGCTCAATGCCGGGTCGCTACCGACGGCCGGTGCGGAAATCCGGGGTTTAACTTTCAGGCGAGGACGACGATGGCGCAGGTGGCCTCCATATCCCAGCAAATCTGGGACATGAAATACCGCCTCAAACGGGGTGACGGCGAGGTTGTGGACAAAACCATCGCCGACACCTGGCGGCGGGTGGCCCGCGCCCTGGCGGCGCCGGAGGCCGATCCGGCCCTGTGGGAGGACCGGTTCTATACCGCACTCGAGGATTTCAAGTTTCTGCCGGCGGGGCGCATCATGGCAGGCGCCGGCGCGGAGCGCACCGTCACGCTCTTCAATTGCTTCGTGATGGGCGACATCCCCGACGACATGGCCGGGATCTTCGACGGCCTCAAGGAGGCCGCCCTGACCATGCAGCAGGGCGGCGGCATCGGCTACGATTTCTCGACGCTCAGGCCCAAGGGAGCGCCCGTGCATGGGGTCGGGGCGGATGCCTCGGGGCCGCTCTCGTTCATGGACGTCTGGGATGCCATGTGCCGCACCATCATGAGCGCGGGCTCGCGCCGGGGTGCCATGATGGCGACGATGCGCTGCGATCATCCGGATATCGAGGCCTTTATCGCCGCCAAGCGCGAACCCGGCCGGCTGCGCATGTTCAATCTGTCGGTCCTGGTGACGGACGCCTTCATGCAGGCAGTCAAGGAAGACGCGCCATGGGAACTGCAGTTCGGCGGCACGGTCTTCAAGAGCCTGCCGGCGCGCGAGCTGTGGAACAAGATCATGCGCGCGACCTACGATTACGCCGAGCCCGGGGTGATTTTCATCGACCGCATCAACCGGCTGAACAATCTCCATTACGCCGAGGAAATTCACGCGACCAATCCGTGCGGCGAGCAGCCGTTGCCGCCCTACGGCGCGTGCCTTTTGGGTTCGATCAATCTGGCGCGTCTGGTCGAGCAGCCGTTCGCGGCCAACGCCCGGCTCGATCTCGACCGATTGAGCGATCTCGTCGCGGACGCGGTTCGGATGATGGACAACGTCATCGACGTTTCCCGTTTTCCGCTGCCCCAGCAGGAGCACGAGGCCAAGGCCAAGCGCCGGATCGGTCTCGGCGTCACCGGCTTGGCGGATGCGCTGATCATGTGCCGGGTCCGCTACGGCGGGCGCGAAGCGGTCCGCCTGACCGAAACCTGGCTCAAGACGATCGAGCGCGCGGCCTATCTGGCGTCGGCCGGGTTGGCGGCGGAGAAGGGCGCGTTTCCCCTGTTCGACAAGGAACAGTATTTGGCCGGCGAGACGATCCGGGGCCTGGACGAGGACGTGCGCGCGGCGATCGCCGAGCACGGCATCCGTAATGCCCTGCTGACCTCGATCGCGCCGACCGGCACGATTTCGCTGTTCGCCGATAACGTGTCTTCCGGGCTCGAGCCGGTGTTCAGCTTCAGCTACACCCGCCATGTGCTGATGGCCGACGGCAGCCGCCGCAATGAGGAGGTATCCGATTACGCCTACCGGCTGTACCTGCGCCGGTTCGGCGAGGACGCGGCGCTGCCGGATTATTT
>JAVJPD010000014.1:0-3310 GCA_040216475.1 Rhodospirillales bacterium | reverse complement strand
CGCGTTACGGCGATGCGATCATGATCCGCACGGACGATCCGAAAAAATTGAAGGACCTGGCCGAAAGCGCCGACATTCCCGTGATCAACGGGCTGACCGACGATTCGCACCCGTGTCAGGTCATGGCGGACATCATGACCTTCGAGGAACATCGCGGGCCGATCACCGGCAAGACGATCGCCTGGAGCGGCGACGGCAACAACGTCGCCGCCTCGTGGATTCACGCCGCCGTGCGCTTCGGCTTTGCCTTGCGCCTCGCCTGCCCGCAACGGTTTCAGCCGCGTCCCGAGCTGCTCGCCTGGGCGCAAGCGGAACGGGGCGACGTGACCGTGGTCGGCGATCCGGCCGCCGCGGTCAAGGATGCCGATCTGGTGCTGACCGACGTGTGGGTTTCCATGGGCGACGAGGACGCCGAAACCCGGCAACGGCAACTCTCGCCCTATCAGGTGAACGATGCCCTGATGGCATATGCCAAACCGGACGCGCTGTTCATGCACTGCCTGCCGGCGCACCGCGGCGAGGAGGTGACGGCCTCGGTCATCGACGGCCCGCACGCGGTCGTCTGGGACGAGGCCGAAAACCGGCTACACGTCCAAAAAGGCATCCTCGACTGGTGCCTGTCCTGACCGGACGGCCTTCGTTTCCCTGATTTCCGGGATTTTCGGGGCTTTGCGCGTTTAACCCTTTTTCAACCCGCAACCGTCATTCTTAAACTTAAACCTCCCAGGTTTCCCAGGAAGGAAAAGGAAACGGCCATGAAAGTATGGTTGAGCGCATTGGTGTTTACCGGCTTGTTCGTTGCGCCGGCGTTGGCGAACGCGCAATCAGGAGCGCCATCGGGCGCGCCAATGGGAACCAATGAGCAATCGGGCCGGAGCGGGCAGCCGCTGTCGGTCTTTTGCAACGTCGCGCCGGAATTGAGCACGCAACGCAGCGACTCCGTGGATAACTGGGTGCGGATCTGCTCGCTGTGGCTGCCCTACAACTGCGCGCCGAAAGACATGGGACCGGGCGGCAAGAAAGCCCGTTTCGAAGCGGAACCTCCGGGTTTCAAGCTGATCGGCCATGTGCTGGTTGGAACGCAGACGAAATAGCGTCGCCCGCCGTGGCGGCGGTCGGCCGCCGTCTTGAAGCGCGGCGTCGGCTCGTGGCAGTATAGGATCATGATGCAGAAAAAATTTACCCGCTTGATCGCGGTTGTCGTGCTGGCGTTCGGCCTCGCGGCCTGCGAAACCGACGTGCAAGTGCAGAAGTTGCCCGAATTGACGTTTACGCATCTCGGCTCCCTCAAACTCAATGTGTCGAGCCTCGATGTCGTATCGCAATACAAGCCGCCATTGAAACGCCCGAACGTGGAACATCTGTTTCCGGCGAAACCGGCCGACGTCCTGAAGCGTTGGGCGCGCGACCGGCTCAATCCCGCCGGGCGCTCGGGCACCGCTAAGTTCACGGTACACGCAGCGAGCGTGATCGAGGAAAAACTCAAGATGGACTCGAGCTTCACCGGCACCTTTACCAAACAGCAGTCGGAACGTTATACCGCCCGGGTCGAAGCAACCCTGGAAATCCGCGACCAAGCCGGGCAGCGGCACGGCTACGCGACGGCGAGCGCAGTGCGCTCGCGCACGATTCGCGAGGACGCCACCCTGAACGCCCGCGAAAAGATGTGGTACGAATTGACCGAAGAATTGATGAAAGAGTTCGACAAGGAGATGATCAAGAACATCAAGCGTCATCTCGTCGACTGGGTCATGTAACGCCCTATTTTTCAGGGCGTTTTCCCGAGGCATTCCTTCAGATTTTCGGCCAGATTTTCGAGCAGCCGGAAATAGGCGTCCGGCCCGGCGGGTAAGTTCGCGCCGAGCGGGTCGAGTACGCCCGGCTTTGCCCGGGTGCCGCCGATAACGGTTTTGATCAACGCCGGTTCGAATTGCGGTTCGGCAAACACGCAGCGGATGTCATGCGCACGCAGCTTGGCGCGGATTTCGGCCAGGCGCTTGGCGCCGGGTTTTTGCGCTTCATGGGTGGAGATCGACCCGGCCGCGTTGAGCCGGTGATCGCGCTCGAAATAATGATAAGCATCGTGGAAAACGAGATAGGGTACGTGCTTCACCGCAGCGAGCCGCGCGCCGATGTCGCGAAACGTCGAATCGATGCGGGCGATGACGTTTTGTCCGTTCTGGCGGTAGCGTTGCGCGTTGGACGGGTCTTTTTCACTGAGTGCAAACACGGCGGCATTCACGATGGCCTTGGCGTTGTCTCGGCCGAGCCAAATGTGTACGTCGTATGCGCCGTGCGCGGGCTTCGATTCACTCTTTTGTTCGTGCTCATGATGAGAATCGTTTTCATGCGTCTTGCTGTCGCGATCGTCACCATGGTCATGCGTTTCCCAGGCCCGGCCTTCGCGCGATTTCAGAAGCTTGATGCCCTGTGCGCCGGCGAGTTCGATCACAGTGGCGTTCGTGCCGAGGGATTTGAGCGGTTTTATAAGAAACGTTTCTAACGACTCGCCGACCCAGAAGATCAGATCGGCCCGGCTGAGCGAACGGGCCTCCGAGGGCCGCAGGGCATAGGCATGAGGGGACGCGCCGCCGGAAATCAGAATATCGGGCGAACCGACGCCGGCCATGACGCCGGCGATGAGGGCGTGAATCGGCTTGATCGATACCACGACCTTGGGAGGATCGGCGGCGGCCATGACCGGCGAAAGCAGCAACCAGGCCATAAGGACCATCGGAACGGCCTTTATCCGCGGCCGTCGGAGCAACGACGGACTATACGTCCCGTCAAATTTGATATAATATAACATTTCTTATCCTTTGGAGAAGAATGATATAACGTAACAATATCATCGTTGTCAAATCGGATAATTACATGGTGAAAGCGACGAAAAGCGGCGTTCTGGAGCCGTTTCACGCCCAGGTGCATGATCACGCCCATTGTATCGACGAGGCTTTGGAAGCCGCCGAGCAGGTATGCCTCGATGCGGGCGTCCGGCTGACGCCGCTGCGCCGGCGCGTGCTCGAAATGGTATGGCAAAGCCATGAACCGGTCGGCGCTTACGATCTGTTAGACAGGCTGCGCGAAGAACGCCGCCGCGCCGCGCCGCCGACCGTGTATCGTGCCCTCGAATTCCAGCTCGAACAGGGATTGATCCATCGGATCGAGTCCTTGAACGCTTACGTCGGCTGCGGCTCGCCGCAAAACCGGCACGGTGGGCAATTCCTGATCTGCCGCGACTGCGGTTCGGTCGCGGAGTTAAACGACATCGATATTGCCGACACCGTCATGTCGAAGGCGCGCCGGCAAG
>JAVJPD010000013.1:0-5795 GCA_040216475.1 Rhodospirillales bacterium | reverse complement strand
ATCGCCGACGCCGACACCGGTTACGGCGGGCCGATGAACGTGCGCCGCACGATCCGCGATTACGAGCGCGCCGGTGTCGCCGGCGTTCATATCGAGGATCAGCAATGGCCGAAACGCTGCGGCCATTACGCGGGCAAGACCCTGGTCCCGGTCGAGGAGATGGCCGGTAAGATCAAGGCGGCGATGGATGCCAAGCACGATCCCGATTTCGTCGTGATCGCGCGCACGGATGCTTTGGCCGTGGAAGGATTCGAGGCCGCGCTCGATCGCGGCAAGGCCTACGAAGAGGCGGGTGCGGACGTGGTGTTCATCGAGGCGCCGACCGAGCGCGCGCAGATCGCCCGGGTGCCCAAGACTTTCAAGGCGCCGTGCCTGTTCAACATGTCCACCAGCGGCAAGACCCCGGCGTTGTCGGTGGATGAATTGCAGGCGATGGGCTACGGCATCGTGATTTATCCCAACCACGTCCTGATGGCGGCGATGAAAACCGCGCAAACCTTTCTCGAGGATCTGAAAAAGTCCGGCACGGTCGCCGGGATGGAAGACCGCCTGCTGTCCTGGGAGGCCCGCCACGACATCCTCGGCATGCCCGAGGTGCAGGAACTGGAAGCCCGCTACGGCGTGTCGGAAAGCGCCCGGGCCGGAACGAAGTAGCGGGATTAAAATCAATGGCTAAGCCGCAAACCCTGTTCGAAAAGATTTGGAACGCGCACGTGATCACCGAGCGCGGCGACGGCGAGGCGCTGCTCTACATCGACCGGCATTATTTCCACGAGGGCTCGTTTCATGCCTTCGATTACATCAAGACCGAGGGCCGCCCCGTGCGCCGCCCCGACCTCACCTTCGGCTTCATGGATCATTACGTGCCGACCGCCGGGCCGGACATTGCCGATCCGGAAATCCGCGGCATGGTGGAACTGTTCACCGAAAACGCGGAAGCCAACGGCCTGACTCATTTCGATCTCGGCGATCCGCGCCAGGGCATCGTGCACGTGGTCGGTCCCGAGCTGGGCTTGACGCTGCCGGGCCTCACGATCTGTTGCGGCGATTCGCATACCTCGACCCACGGCGCGCTCGGCGCCTTCGCCTTCGGCATCGGCGCCTCCGAGGTCGCCCACGTGCTCGCCACCCAAACGTTGTGGCAGCGCAAGCCCAAGGGCATGCGCATCACGGTCGGCGGCGAACTGGGTTTCGGCGTAAGCGCGAAGGATTTGGTGCTGGCGGTGATCGCGCGTATCGGCGCCATGGGCGGCAACGGCCACGTGATCGAATACGCGGGGTCCGCCATCGAGGCGCTGTCCATCGAGGGCCGTCTCACGCTGTGCAACATGACCATCGAGGCGGGCGCGCGTTCGGGCATGGTCGCGCCCGACGACAAGACCGCTGCTTTTCTCGAGGGTAAAGCATATGCCCCGAAAGGATCGGCGCGGGAGAAAGCCGTCGCCGATTGGTCGCTGCTCAAGACCGATCCGGACGCGTCGTTCGATCGCGAGGAGACGCTCGACGGCGCCGGGATCGCGCCGACCGTGACCTGGGGCACCAGCCCGGAAGATGCCCTGCCGATTACGGCGAGCGTGCCGAACCCGAACAGGGAAGCCGACGCGGCGCGCCGGGCCGCGCTCGAAAAATCCTTGGATTACATGGGTTTGAAACCCGGTCAGGCGCTCTGCGACGTGAAGGTCGATCGCGTCTTCATCGGGTCGTGCACCAACGCGCGGATCGAGGATTTGCGCCTTGCCGCCGGCGTGCTGAAGGGCCGAAAAGTGACGGTACCGGCGATGATCTCGCCGGGCTCGTCCGCGATCAAGCGCCAAGCGGAGCGTGAAGGCCTCGATAAAATCTTCACCGAGGCCGGCTTCGAATGGCGCACCTCGGGCTGTTCCATGTGCGTCGGCATCAACGGCGATTTGGTGGCGCCCGGCGAGCGCTGCGCCTCGACCACGAATCGCAATTTCGTCGGCCGCCAGGGCAAGGGCGCGCGCACCCATCTCGTGAGCCCGGTCATGGCCGCCGCCGCCGCCGTTACCGGACGGCTGACCGACGTGCGCGAGTTGATGGCGCCGGGAGGTCCGCGATGAAACCGTTCACGGTGTTGAGCGGTGTCGCCGCGCCGATCGATCAGCCGAACGTCGATACCGATCAGATTCTGCCCGCAAGGTTTCTCAAGAAGCCCCGCGGCGATCCCGATTTTCCGCGCTATCTGTTTCACGATCTGCGATTCGACGATCAGGGAAAGGAAGATCCGGATTTTCTTCTGCACCGGAAACCCTATCGCACCACGCGCATTCTGGTGGCCGACCGCAATTTCGCCTGCGGCTCGTCGCGCGAGGCGGCCGTTTACGCGTTGATGGCGAACGGCATCCGCTGCGTGATCGCGCCCAGCTTCGGGGATATCTTCTTCAGCAACTCCTTCAAGAACGGCAATCTGCCGGTCATCGTCGATCAAGCGGTGTCCGACGATCTGCGCCGTCAATTGAACGAGAGCCCGGGCGCGGAAATGACGGTCGATCTGCCGGCTCAGACGATCACCGCGCCGGACGGCCGAAAAATTCCGTTCGAGATCGATGCCGCGCGCAAGCAAAAATTGCTCGAAGGCCTCGACGACATTACGCTCACCTTGAAGTACGCCGACGACATCGCTGCCTTCGAGGCGCGCCGCGCCGCGGATAAGGCCTGGACGATTCCGGCGAAAACCGATTCCTAAAGATCGCCGTCTTCGCGCAACAGCCGAATGGCCGTGCGCATGGCCTCGGCGGTGTGTTCGAGATCGGCCTCGGTGTGGGCGATCGAGAACTTGCCGCCCGGCTTACCGCCGGTATCGACGCCGTTCAGCAGCAGGGCGAGACTGAGTTTGTTGGTGAACGGGCTCGATTTCTTCAGCACCATCGGATCGACGGAAAACGGATCGAACACGCTCGGCGTTATGGGGAGGTTATCCGGGTTGGTATAGATGAAAAACACCGAAAAGGTACCGTAGGCCGCCCAGGGAACGTTCTCTTCCTCGAATACGCCGTTGAGCATCGCTCGCATTTTTTCGCCGGCGGCGTTCACGCGCTCGCAGACGTCGGTGTCGCGTACGATCTCGAGCGTCGAAATTCCGGCCGCCGCCGAAACCGGATTGGCGTTGAACGTGCCCTGATGCGGGATCTTGTCGAGTCCCTTCTCGGCCATGACCGCGAAGTCGAGATGATCCATGATCTCGGCGCGTCCGCACACCGCGCCGCCCGGCATGCCGCCGGCGGCGATCTTCGCGAGCGACGTCAGATCGGGGATGATGTTCCATAGCCCTTGCACGCCGTTTTTGTGAACGCGGAAGCCGGTCACCACCTCGTCGAAGATGAGGACGATGTCTCGTTCTTGGGTGATCGCGCGCAGTTCCTCGAGGAAGTCACGCGCCAGCGGCGACTGGCCGAAGCCGCCGCCGGTCGGTTCGATAATGACCGCGGCGATGTCGGAGTCCGACTCGATGATGCGCCGGGTCGCCTCGATATCGTCGGGCGGGGCCAGCAGGACATTGCTTGCGATCTCCTTTAAAACGCCGGGCGTCGGGCTGCCGTCGAAGTGGTCGCTGACGCCGAACGCCATGTGATCGTGCCAGCCGTGAAAGTGGCTCAGGAAGCGTACGATCTTGGTCTTGCCGGTGAAGGCGCGCGCGAGCCGCACCGCCATCAGGTTGGCTTCGCTGCCCGAAGCGACGAAACGGATCTTTTCCGCCGACGGGATCATCTCATGGATGATCTGTCCCCAGCGCACTTCGAGCGGGTGCCCGGCGCCGTAGTGGCTGCCGAGCCGGAGTTGTTCCTCGGTGCGCTTCAAGACGACCGGGTGATTGTGTCCGAGGATGAGCGCGCCGTGGCCTCCGCGGTAATCCACGTACTCGTTGCCGTCGATATCCCATTTATGCGATCCGTCGGCGCGCTCGACGTAAATGCCGTAGGGACTGATCTTGCGGGTATCGTGCGTGATGCCGCTAGGAAACAGCGTGCGGGCCTGCTCGGCGAGTTTGGCCGAGCCCGGCGTTTTCTGCCGGTAGGCGGCGACGATCTTGGAGTTGGTGAGCGAACTGTCGGGCATGATTAGATGGTCCCAGCCGGTCTCTTCATATTTCTTCCCAGGTAGGTTAGGATAAACGTAACGGATGAACGGAGCGATTCTTTTTTTGAGCCGGGTCTGATGCGTTTTTTGCGTTCCTGCCGATCCCTGCGACGTTGGGCGGCATTATCCACCGTCATGGCGTTGTTGCTGCAGGCGGTTCTGCCGATCTCGGCTTTGGCCGCAACCTCGCCGGCGCCGCAGACATCAAGCGACCGGGTGGCGCTCTGCACGCAGAACGGCATCGTCTGGGTATCCCTCGGCGACGACGGTACGATCACGCAAGAACCCGAATCGGCACCAACGGTTTCGAAAAATACCCTACCGGGGCACATGCCCGGCTGCCCGTTGTGTCCGGTCTGCCCGTATTGCCCGCTCGTCGGCTCGCTCGCGTTACTTTTGTCGGCGCCGGATGCGTTCGGGCGGATAATCGCCTTCGACGCGGTTTCGTTTGCGGCGCAAAAGAATCCGCTTGTCCTCAAGGCGATTCGCGCGACGCGGCAGCCACGCGCTCCGCCGATCTTTTCTTGACGTCGTTTTATCGTTCCGAATGACGGATTCGCGTGTCCGGTACGTTCCGGCGTGCGGTGGCCGTTTATGAAATACACCGGCCTCGGCCGGCCAGACTGTCGGGAAATTCCCATGAAAAAAACCATCGCTCGCGCCGTTTTCGCGGTCCTTGCCTTCATGACCCTATCGACCGCGCCGGTTTCGGCACAGCACGATCACGGTACCGTTCAAGCGAAAAATCCGTGGGCCCGTTCGACGGCGCCGGGCATGAAGAACGGCGCCGCCTATCTGACCTTGATGAATGCGGGAAAAACACCGGACCGTTTGATTGCCGCCGCGACTCCCGTCGCGAAGAAGGTTGAACTGCACACCCATATCAAGGACGGCGACATCATGCGTATGCGCCACGTCGTCGGCGGTATTGCCGTGAAGCCGGGGGCGACGGTGATGCTCAAGCCCGGCGGTTATCACGCCATGCTGATGGGTTTGAAAAAACCCTTGAAGAAGGGCGAACGTTTTCCGCTTTCCTTGACGTTCGAGAAGGCCGGTACGGTCACGATCGAGGTGCCGGTCGCCGGTTTCGGCGCGATGAAGCCCGGCGAGCCCGGCGGCATGCATCACGGCCACTGACCGTATAACCGCGAAAGTCGCGGAATCCGTCGCTACTGTCGGTTGTGTTCAACAACGGTTTGACAGCGGCAACGGTTTCCGCTTTCATGCGCCCAGACGGTGCCCGAAAGGGCCTTGAGGGAATCCGGTGCGATCCCGCGTTTGGGATCAATGCCGGGACTATCCTCGTAACTGTAGGCGGAGAGCCTTCGCTGTTAATAAAGCCACTGGGGCGTGAGCCCTGGGAAGGTCAGCGAAAGGCAATGACCCGTAAGTCAGGAGACCTGCCGTCGACGTCGCCCATCCTCGGGTCGAGGACTGCTCGTGGAACGGATGTCCGTAGAGGCGACAACCTTGTGTTGTTGTTCGTCTATGGAGGTCTTTATGGGCGGTCGTGTCCCGTGTTCATACCCGTTTTCTTTTCCGTTCGCGGTGTCTTTCCTTGCGGCGTTCGGCGTGACGTTCGGCGTGTCTTTCGTGCCGGCGCAGGCGCAGGAAGTCTTGCAGATCGCGCCCGAGGTCGTGGTGACGGCGACCCGCGTCGAAACCCCGATCGTGCCGGTCGGCAGCGCGATCACCGTGAT
>JAVJPD010000012.1:0-4433 GCA_040216475.1 Rhodospirillales bacterium | reverse complement strand
CGACGCTGATCATCGTCGGCCCGGTCGCCGAACTGCGGCACAAGCTGGATTGGTTTCGCCCGGCATGACGCCCGCCGAGACACCGGACCGGACCGCGCGCGAAACCGACGAAACAGCGGACCGGCTTCTCGCGCTGATGACCGAGGTCGTGACCGAGCTTCACCCGCAAGGTGCCGGCACCGTCTCTCTCGACAGCCGCCTCGATCGCGATCTCGGCCTCGACAGCCTCGCCCGGGTCGAGCTGCTGGCGCGGATCGAACAGGCGTTCGGCACCGCCCTGCCCGAAACCATTTTCGCCGACGCCGAAACCCCGCGCGATCTGCTGCGCGCCATCGGCACAGCGCCAGCCTCGGTTCCCCGGGACACGGCGGCACAACCGGCGGCAAAGCTCCCGGCGGACGGGGCTGCGGGCAGGATCAATCCGCCGGCGCACGCCGAAATCCTCAACGACGTTCTCGCCTGGCACGCCGAACACCATCCCGATCATCCGCATATCCGGCTCTACGGCGACGATAAAGACGGCGAGATCATCACCTACCGCGCGCTCGCCGAGGAAGCGCGGGCGGTCGCGGCGGGGCTCGTCAACCTCGATATCCAGCCGGGCCAAACGGTGGCGATCATGCTGCCGACGGGGCGGGACTATTTCACCTGCTTCTACGGCATCCTCCTCGCCGGCGCGATTCCGGTGCCGGTTTATCCGCCGGCACGGCTCAGCCAAATCGAGGAACACCTCAAACGCCACATCGCGATTTTGCAAAATTGCGAGGCCGCCGCCCTGATCACGATTCCCGAGGCCGCCGGCATCGCGCAACTGCTGCGCGCCCATGTGGAGCCGCTCAAACACATCGTCACCTCGGAGTCGCTGACCCACGCGCACGGCGCGTTCACCACGCCCGCGGTCAAATCGTCCGATATCGCGTTTTTGCAATACACCTCGGGCAGCACCGGCGCGCCCAAGGGCGTGGTGCTGAGCCACGCCAACCTGCTCGCCAATATCCGCGCCTACGGCAGCTCGATCGACATCCGGCCCGACGATGTCTGCGTCAGTTGGCTGCCGCTCTATCACGATATGGGCCTGATCGGCGCCTGGTTCGGCAGCCTGTATTACGGCGTGCCGCTGATTTTGATGTCGCCGCTCACCTTTCTCGCCCGGCCGCAACGCTGGCTGCAGGCGATTCACCGCTACAAGGGCACGATCTCGGCCGGCCCGAACTTCGCCTACGAGCTGTGCGCGCGGCGCATCCAGGACAAGGACATCGAAGGCCTCGATCTGTCGTCCTGGCGGATCGCCATGAACGGCGCCGAAGCGATCAGCCCGACGACGCTGGAGCGTTTCTGCAAACGCTTCGCGGCGTATGGATTTGACCGCCGGGCGATGATGCCGGTGTACGGCCTGGCCGAATCCTCGGTCGCGCTCGCCTTTCCGCCGCTCCGCCGCGGCCCCGTGATCGACCGCATCCGGCGCGAACCGTTCATGGATACGGGCCGCGCCCTGCCCGCCGAACCGGACGACGCCAATGTGCGCACCTTCGTCGCCTGCGGCCATCCGCTGCCCGGCCATCAAATCCGGATCGTCGACGCCGCCGGGCATGAACTGCCCGACCGCCGGGAAGGCCGCCTGCAGTTCAAGGGTCCGTCGGCGACATCGGGTTATTACCGCAATTCGGAAAAAACCCGCGAGCTCTTCGATCACGATTGGCTCGAATCGGGCGACCGGGCCTACATCGCCGACGGCGACGTTTATATCACCGGGCGCAACAAGGACGTCATCATCAAGGGCGGGCGCAACATCTACCCGGACGAACTGGAAGACGCCATCGGCAATTTGTCCGGCATCGGCAAGGACGCGGTCGCCGTGTTCGGCATGACGGACCCGCAAAGCGGTACCGAGCGGCTGATCGTCGTCGCCGAATCGCGGCGATGGGACAGCGACGCCGCCGACTCGCTGCGCGCCGAGATCAACGCCCTGGCCGCCGATATGATCGGCATGCCGGCCGACGAGGTGATGTTGGCACCGCCGCGGAGCGTGCCGAAAACCTCGAGCGGCAAAATTCGCCGTTCCTCGACGCGAGAACTGTACGAGCAAAAAGCCATCGGCAGGCCGCAACGCGGCGCCCGGATGCAAATTTTCCGCTTGGCCCTCACGAGTCTGAAACCGGCCCTGCGCCGCGCCGGACGGCTCGGCCTATCCAGCCTGTACGCAGTGTATTTCTGGACCGTCCTCGGCATCATCAGCACCCTGACCTGGTTCACGGTCGTCGCGATGCCGGTAGCACGCTGGCGTTGGCCGGTGATGCGCGCGGCGATTTCACTGCTTCGGCGCTGTCTGGCGATCGGCTATTCGGTGCAGGGCCTGGACAACCTGCCCGCGGACGGGCACGCCGGCGTGATCGTCTCCAATCATGCGAGTTATCTCGACAGCCTGATCCTGATCGAGGCCTTGCCGTTTCCCGTCAGTTTCGTCGCCAAGGGAGAATTGAAGAAGCAGCCGATCGCGCGGCTTTTTCTCGAGCGCATTCGTACCGAATTCGTCGAACGCTTCGACAGGGACCAAAGCGTCCAGGATGCCAAGCGCATCGCGCAATCGGTGCGCGGCGGCCGCACGGTCCTCTTTTATCCCGAAGGAACTTGTCAGCGCATGCCGGGGCTGCTGCCGTTTCATCTCGGTGCGTTCATGGCCGCCGCCGAGGCAAACCTGCCGGTCGTGCCGGTTACCCTGCGGGGCTCGCGCGCCGTGCTGCGCCCCGATACCTGGTTTCCGCACCGCGGCCGTATTTCGATTTTCATCGGCAAGCCGGTTTATCCCCAAACCACAGATGACATCTGGAACGAAGCGGTCCGGCTGCGCGACACCGTGCGCGCGGACATCCTGCGCCGCTGCGGCGAGCCCGACCTCGGCAGGGAAAGAATTCTTGTTTGAAAGGACATCATGCCCGGCGTAACGCCTAGAGCATGTCGCGTTCGTTCGTCCTCATTTCGTCATTCCCGCGAAGGCGGGAATCCATCTTCTCCTCGGCATGGGGCCCCGTCTGCGCGGGGGCGACGACTCAATATAAACGCGACGCGCTCTAGATCGGATCATGATTTATCGGCCAACGCCGACCGAAAGTCGGCTTCGGCTGACTGAAAGCCGGAAGCATCATTCAATTCCGGCCAACCATGACCCGCTCCAAGCCGGACACGGCGTTACTTGAGGAAGTCCATGTAATAAAAAGCGGCGCCGATGAGCACCAACAACACCGCGCCGACCCCGAGAATCATCAGCAGCATATACTGCGTGAAGCTGCCCTTTTTCTCGGACCGGGGCGACGCCTGCGGACGCACGATCTCTTTTTTGTCCTCGGGCGGCTTGTTTTTTGACCGGATTTTGGGCGTGCCGCGAACTTCGTTATAAAGCACGAAGGTCGACGACCGGTTGATTTCGTCATCGTATTCTTCCTGCAGCACTTTTATCCCGGCAATATGCTTGGAACCCTCATACATCCGGCGCGCTTCGTAAAGCGCGTCGTCCTTGTCGCCGTGAACCGAGTCGAGCTGCCACTTTCCGTCTTTCAACGTATGAATTTCGTAGGCTGTGGTTTTGGACATTCAGCTATCGGCTCTCCCGGGCCGCCTCGCCATTCAGGCCGGCGCTGTTGCTCCAGTAAGCCTAATACATACAGGAAAAATTGTCTTTTTAGCAAGAATATCAAGATTCTATGGAAATTTCCGCCGCCCGGCGCCGAATCGCGCCGTGATGACAGCGGTCGCCGAGGGGCCGAAACCGCCTGCGCGACGGCGTCATAAGCGCCCGGCCGGGCCGCGCCTAACCGCCGAAATACTCGATAATGAAGAAACCGACGCCGATCAGGCCCAATAAAATCACGCACAGAAGAATAATTCTCAAGCCGATGCCGATCC
Source organism: Rhodospirillales bacterium (assembly GCA_040216475.1). Lineage (GTDB taxonomy): Bacteria > Pseudomonadota > Alphaproteobacteria > Rhodospirillales > CALINB01 > CALINB01. The sequence continues at coordinate 533 of JAVJPD010000012.1, read as the reverse complement.
CCGCATCCGCCTGCTTGCGCTGTACCGGCGGCGGGCGGCGGCGATGGGTGAGATCCTCCTTCGGTGCCGCGCGACGAACCGGTGCCTTCTTTTCGTCTCCCTTCAGGCGCTGCATCACCACGGTGGCGATCGCCTTGTCTTGCTTGTCGTCGTAGGTTTCCTGGATCACCTTGACGCCGTCGAAATGGCCGCCGTTATACAACCGCCATGCCTCGTGATTGGCATCCTGTTTGGAGTCGAAAACGCTATCCAACTGCCATTGATTATCCTTAAGCGTGTAAAGCTCAAACGAATTCGTGCTGGCCATATTCTTACTGTCCCTGTTCCGATAACCGGAATGATCTTCAGATCGAGTATGCGATGGAAAATGCGCAACAGCCGGGTTCAGCTATTCCGTCTTGAAACTGATCGCACCCAAAACAAAAACGACACTCTCTGAAGAAGCACCGAGGGGCAGCAGAATACAGCGGTAGCTGATTTTTTTTCCCGATGCCTCGTTGTAGACCCCGCTTGTGGTCGCGGGTACTTTCTTG
>JAVJPD010000011.1:0-2376 GCA_040216475.1 Rhodospirillales bacterium | reverse complement strand
CTTGCCGTCGCCGATGGCGATGACGGCGCGCCATTTCGCGAACGTGGCGCCGAGCTTGACGTACTCGTCGACCCGGCCCGGCAGGCCGTCCAATCCTTCGGTGATGGTCTCGCCCGGCGATCCCGGCAGCGGCTTCGTGCTCATGTCGACCTTGATGCCCGGCATGATGCCTTCGGCCTTCATCAGATCGACCATCGGCGTGCCGTCCTTGGCCTTCTGGCGGATCGTTTCGTCGTACAGGATCGCGCCGCTGACATACTTTCCCGAGCCCTTGGTGCGGAACAGCAGTTCGCGATAGGCCCGGCGGTTGTCCTCGCTCGACTCCACATTGATCGAGGCCAGCCGTTTCGCAATCGTGCCCGTGCTTTCGTCCGCCGCCAACAGCCCCTTGTTGTCGGCGACCATCGCCTCGGCAACGGCGTTCAGTTTATCCAGGTTCATGGCATCACTCCCATGTTCATCATACGTTTTCAGACCAACGCCGGCATCATGACGGCGCAATGACGATAAGACGATTACAGCCGCGCCTTGACCTGCGCGACCACGGCATCGGCGGTGATGCCGAAATGTTCGTATAGTTTCGGTGCGGGTGCGGAAGCGCCGAAGCCGGTCATGCCGACGAAACCGCCGTCGGACCCGATGTAACGCTCCCATCCGAACGATACGGCCGCCTCGACGGCGACCCGCACCGTCCCCGGCCCCAAAACCATATCCCGGTAAGCCGGGTCCTGCTCGTCGAACAACTTCCAGCACGGCATCGACACGACGGCGGTCGGAATGCCTTCCTGCTGGAGTTGCGCCCGAGCCGCCACGGCCAACTGTACCTCGGAACCGGTCCCGAAGAGTGTGACCTTTCGATCACCGCCCTCCGCCTCGGCCAATACGTAGCCGCCGCGGGCGCAGGGGTTATCATTGGTGTGGACCTCGCGCAGCAACGGAACGCCCTGGCGAGTCAAAACCATGCCCGAGGGACCGGCACTGTTGGTCAATGCCAAGGCCCAGCATTCCGCCGTCTCGATCTGATCGGCGGGCCGGAACACCTTGAAATTCGGCAGCGCGCGCAACGATGCCAGCGTTTCCACCGGCTGATGGGTCGGACCGTCCTCGCCGAGGCCGATCGAATCGTGAGTCAGCACATACACCACACGCTGTTCCATGAGCGCGGACAGGCGCATCGCCCCCTTCATGTAATCGGCGAACACCAAAAACGTGCCGCTGTAGGGAATGAACCCCTTGTGCAGGGCGATGCCGTTCATGATCGCCGCCATGCCGTGTTCGCGCACACCGTAAAAAACGTAGCGGTTGGCGAAATTATCCGGCGTGATCGGCTCCGTGCTGGGCGTTTTCGTGTTGACCGAGCCCGTGAGATCGGCCGAGCCGCCGATCAACTCGGGGATCGCTTCGGTCAGGGCCTTCAGGGCTTCGCCCGAGGCCTGGCGGGTCGCCCATTTCGGCTTCTCTTCGACCACTCGCTTTTTGTGGGCGTTCAACGCATCGAGCCAGCCTTGCGGCAATTCGCCGGCGACCGTCCGTTCGAACTCGGCTTTGGTTTTGCCGTCGAGATCGTCGATCCGCGCTTCCCAGGCCTTGCGCGCAGGCGTGCCTTCGGCGCCGATCCCGCGCCAAGCGCCGAGGATGTCGCCGGGAATGTCGAACGGCGGTGACGGCCAGCCGAGCTTTTCCCGGGCGCCGGCGATCTCGTCGTCGCCCAAGGGCGCGCCGTGGGTCGAGGCGGTGCCCGCCTTGGTCGGCGCGCCGTAGCCGATCACCGTCTTGCAGGCGATGAAACTGGGTTTATCCGATTTCCGCGCCGCCGCGATGGCCGCCGCAATGGCTTCCGGATCGTGCCCGTCGACCGATTGCACATGCCAGCCCGATGCCGTGAATCGGCCCGATTGATCGTCGGAACAGGACAGATCCAAGCCGCCGTCGATGGAAATCCGGTTGTCATCGAACAGGACGATGAGCTTGCCGAGCCTGTAATGGCCGGCGAACGAGATCGCCTCGTGGCTGATGCCTTCCATCAGGCAGCCGTCGCCGGTAAAGACGTAGGTGTGGTGATCGACCGCCCCGTCGCCGAAACGGGCGTTGAGCATCCGTTCGGCAAACGCCATGCCGACCGCGTTGGCGATGCCCTGACCGAGCGGACCGGTGGTGGTCTCGATGCCCGGCGCATGGCCGTATTCCGGATGTCCCGCGGTCCGCGCGCCGAGCTGGCGGAAGTTCTTCAACTCCTCGATGGTCATGCCCGGATAGCCGGTCAGATAAAGCAGCGAATACAGCAGCATCGAACCGTGGCCGTTCGAGAGCACGAAACGGTCCCGGTCGGGCCATTCGGGGCGGCTCGCGTCGAACTTCAGGAGATCGGAAGAGCAC
>JAVJPD010000010.1:0-1946 GCA_040216475.1 Rhodospirillales bacterium | reverse complement strand
CGAGCTGACCTACAACTGGGATCAGGAAGAGCCTTATACCCACGGCAGCGGTTTCGGCCATCTCGCGCTCGGCGTGCCGGATATCTACGCGACCTGCGAGCGGATGGAAAAGGATGGCGTCAAGATCACCCGGCCGCCGGGGCCGATGAAACACGGCACCACGGTGATCGCGTTTATCGAGGATCCGGACGGCTACAAGATCGAGCTAATCGAGCAGAAATAGCCGGATTCGGCGAATATGTAACGGAAATTCTACGACAAGAATTATCCGTATTTCGGATCGATGCCTCGCGATCACGGGAACAAAACATTGATCGTTTGCGCCGCCGGGGCCATGATCCATAGGTCACTACACACTCATCGATTTTGCGAGCGGCGGGCCGGCGTTGTTCGGCCTCGATCGTGATCGGATACGTTAATGGCGCCGCGAGGCGGCGTCGAAGAAAACCCTACCCAAGGTATCCCGCCCCGGGTGAGGGAGTCGAATAGCAGCGGGCTAAAAAACAAAATACCGACAGCAGGAAGAACCGGATCACGCCGGTCACGAACGATCCATCGACGATCATCAACTGACGGCAATTGGGAGACATCACATGACACAATCACGGAAATCGATATTTGCCGGAATCGGCATTTTCATGCTCGGTCTATCGCTCGGGTTTGCGCCCGCCGCGAATGCCGCCGATTTTTCGGGCAAAACAGTCCAGATCATCGTTCCCTCCAAGGAGGGCAGCGGCACGAACCGATACGCCCGCCTTTTGCAGAAGTTTATGGAAAAATATCTGCCGGGCAATCCCGCCGTTCTCGTCGTCAATAAGCCCGGTGGCGCGTTCGTGAAAGGAAGCAACTGGTTTCAACGGGAGGCGAAACCGAACGGACTGATGCTGATCACCGGCTCGTCGTCCATGCTGAACAGCTACGTGTTCGGCGGCAAGAAAATACAATACAAGCTTCTGACATGGCGCCCGGTTATCCTGTCGCCGTTCGGCACCCAGTTTCTCACGCTGCGCAAAACCGGCGTCGAGGGCAAGGATATCGGCAAAGACATCAGGATCCTTCAGAAAGGCGCCTGGTCCAGCGGCGGGAAAAACCCGACGTCGGGCGAACTGCGCAGCTTCCTCGCCTACGACTTACTCGGCATTAAAAACATAACACCCGTCTTCGGGCTTTCCACGGGTGGCCGCCGTAAGGCTTTGCTCCGGGGTGAGTTACAGCTTAGCCACGACAATACCGTCGCTTATCTCGGCAAAAGTAAAAAGTATGTCGAAAAGGGGCTGCTTTCTCACTATATGACGCTTGGATACATCCAGCCCGACGGCACGATCGGTCCCGATCCCGCGTTTCCGAATAAGCCGACCTTTTTCGATGCTTACAAGGCGGTGTACGGCAAGGCTCCTTCCGGCCCGGGGTGGAAAGCGCTTCTGCATCTCATGAATATCACCGTGATGTCGGCTAAATCGCTTTGGCTGCCGGCCGGAACGTCCGATGATATTCTCAATACTTATATCGATGCCATGAAGAAAGTTTTGAAGGACCCCGAGTTTATCAAGCACGGCGGAAAAGAATTCGAGAGCTATCCGCAATCCTTCGGCAGCGAAGCGGCGAAAATCGTTAAAAACGCGGTCAGCTTCGATGAGGAAACTTACGCGTGGATCAAAAAATGGATTAAGAAAAAGTACGATCACAATATTTGATGGTTGAAGTTGCTTTGCAGAACTACAAAGCGGCGCCTCGGGTTACCCCCCAGGCGCCGCTTTCGTTTTGTCCGTTTCGCGCTATCAGCGCTTGTTGATCGGCACGTATTTGCGGTCGTGATCGCCGGTGTAGAGCTGGCGGGGGCGGCCGATCTTCTGGTGCGGGTCCTCGATCATCTCGTTCCATTGTGCGATCCAGCCGACGGTCCGCGCCACAGCGAACAGCACGGTGAACATGCTGGTCGGGATGCC
>JAVJPD010000009.1:0-1327 GCA_040216475.1 Rhodospirillales bacterium | reverse complement strand
ATTTTCCCTTTTCCGGCGGGTTGACCACACCGGCGATATGTCCGGATGCGGCAAGTACGAACTGCGTCTCGCCAGAAAGAATCTTTGCGCCGGAAAATGTCGATTTCCAAGGCGCTATATGGTCTTCGCGCGTGGAAAGGAAAAACGCGGGGCAGGTAATTCCTGACAGGTCTATCGGTGTTCCCAGCATCGAGATGCCACCCGGACGTGTCAGCAGGTTCTTCTGATACATATTGCGAAGATAAAAGCTGTGCATCGCTCCGGGCATACGGGTGGAGTCCGAATTCCAATACAGCAAATCAAACGGGAACGGTTCTTTTCCAAGAAGATAGTTATTGATTACGAATGACCAGATCAGGTCGTTTGCCCGTAACAGGTTGAACGTATTGGCCATCGACGCGCCGTCGAGATAGCCCTGCTCGCTCATTTGTTGTTCCAGCGCAGTCAACTGAGCTTCGTCGATAAAGACGCCAAGTTCACCGGCTTCCTGGAAGTCGATCATCGTTGTTAAAAAGGTCCCGGATTCGATGATGGGGCTTCCCTTGGATTCCAGATACGCCATGGCAATAGCCAAAAGCGTTCCTCCGAGGCAGTAGCCGACGCCGTTGATGCTTTCGCTTCCGGTTATGGACTGAATTACCTCCAGGGCGGCCAGCGGGCCTTCGCTTAAATAATCCTCGAAAGTTTTTTGTCCGAGGCTGGAATCCGGGTTGACCCACGAAATTGCGAAGACCGTAAACCCTTGCTCGGTCGCCCATTTTATAAATGAATTCTTGGGACGAAGATCGAGGATGTAAAACTTATTAATCCAGGGCGGCACGATCAGAAGGGGCGTTTGGTAGACTTCCTCTGTGGCCGGCGCGTACTGGATCACCTCCATGAGGTCATTTCGATAGATGACCTTGCCCGGCGTCACGGCCAGATCCTGGCCAACCTTGAAAGCGTTCGGATCGGTCATGGTGATCCGCAGTTGCTGGCCCTTGCTTCGTTCAAGATCGGTAAGGAGATTCTCGAGTCCCTTGAGAAGGTTCTCGCCGTGGCTTTCCAGCGTGGCGCGAAGCACTTCGGGATTGCTCATCACGAAGTTTGTCGGCGACAGAGCGTCAATGAACTGGCGGGTGTAAAAATCGACCTTTCTTGCCGCCTGTTCGTCAAGACCGTCAACTTGCCTCACAGTCTCGAGCATCCATTTTGACGACAGCAGGTAGGATTGCTTGAGAAAATCGAAGACAGCGTTTTCCTCCCAGTCGGGGTGGGTAAAACGCTTGTCGCCTTTTTCGGGCTCGACCACCGAAGGCGCAGGTTCTCCCATCATCCGTTGGGCCGT
>JAVJPD010000008.1:0-4377 GCA_040216475.1 Rhodospirillales bacterium | reverse complement strand
CTCAATCCGAACCTGATCTATTGTTCGATGACCGGCTACGGCCAAAACGGCCCGCGCGCCCATCACACGGTCTACGATCATCTGATCCAGGCGAACTCGGGCATCATGTCGATGACCGGCACGCCGGAAACCGCGCCGGTCAAGGTCGGCACCCAGGTCCTCGATTTCACCACCGGCCTGATGGCGGCGTTCGCGATTTCGAGCGCGATCCATCAGCGCACCCATACCGGGCGCGGCCAGTATATCGACGTCGCCATGCTCGATACCGCGATGATGCTGATCGCCTCGCACGTCACCGGATATCTGCTCACCAGCCATCAGCCGCAGCCGAAGGGCAACTGGCACCGCTACGCGAGCAGCGAACTCTACGACACCAAGGACGGCAAGCTGATGCTGGGCGCCGCCAACCCGGGCCAGCACCGGCGTTTGATGGCGGCGCTCGGCCTCGATCACCTGGCGCAGGAAAGCTACGAGCAGCGCGAGGCGCAGCGCGACGCCGAAACCAACGCCATCGCCGCCAAGCTGATGGAAAAGACGGCCAAGGAATGGGAAGCGTACCTGCAGGAGCGCCACGTGCCGGCGGCGGTGTTGCGCACCATGGCCGACATGCTCGATGACCCGCATATGCAAACCCGCGGCGTGTTGCATCAGCACCAAACCGTGCCCGGGCTGGATAAGCCGCTGACCGTGCCGGTCGCGGCGTTCAAGTACGCCGAGGGCGGTCCGCGCGTCGATACCCCGCCGCCGAGGATGGGCGCGGATACGGATGATATTTTGGAAGGCCTCGGTTACGGCGAGGCGGAGATCGCGGCGCTGCGCGAAGCGGGGGCGGTCTAGCACCGGGCATTAACCAATTTCACACTTTTTTCTGTAACAAAGGGAATATATTGTGGTAACAACGCGTTACGGAGGCAATATATTCCATGACCTATTCCAAATTGCCGCACAAGCGCAAAGCCGGACCGGCCTCGGCCAAGGCCGTCGTTTTCGCCGGCGGCGATAAGGTGCTTCTGCTCAAGAAGCCGAACGGCAAATGGGATCTGCCCGGCGGCAAACTGGAGAAGGGCGAGGCCTGGATCGAGGGGCTGGCGCGCGAGGTCTACGAGGAAACCGGCCTCAAGATCGTCCGGGCCCGCTGGGTCGCCGGCTGGAAGAAGAAATGCTCGAAGCACGAACGGGCGATCAAGGGCGTTTTTCTGTGCCGGCTGGACCGCAAGTCCAAGAAATCGCGGATCGAGATCAGCGACGAGCACGTCAAGGGCGGGTTCTTCTCCCTGAAGCAGATCAAGAACCTGTTTCTTCCGCAAGAATACGCCGAGGCCATCTGCCTGGCCGCGCGCAAAATCGGCGCCTGATATTTAAATAAAAAAAGCGATTTTTCCGGCTATTCTTTGTTGCTTAGGCAAAAACGGAAAATCGTGAATACTCCCGTATTATATTACCGTGGACCACGAAGGGGGGGGCCATGTCCGGTGCCGGAAAGGGGATTGTCGTTGCGGCGGCCGTGTCGCTGTTTTTCATCTGGGGCAACACGGCTTCGGCAAGCGAAGGTTGGCAGGCGCTACATTCGCGCGAATGCGGTTTTGCGATCGAGTTCCCCGGAAAAGCGGCGATATCTAAGCACAAATTGAAGTCCGGTGGTATGTTGTGGAAATACGCGCTCGTTGATCGCGACACGAAGATTGTCTATCAGGTCCGTTGCCAGGACTTAGGGCCGAGAGGCGCCGAAGCGGGATTTTCCGACCGGGCATTGCAGAAAATTCACAAGAATCTTGTTTCTAAAGGAAACAAAATCCTCGCCAAGCGTAAATTTTCGATGGGGAATGCGCCGGGGGAGGAATGGTCGCTTGTTTCGTCGAAAGGTATACTTTTGAAGCTCAGGATGTTTTTCCTGAAAAAGCAGTTTTATCAAGTTCTCATCGGTTATAAGAAAAACCAAGAGAACAACCCCGATATCATGCGTCATTTGAATTCCTTTCGTTTTACGCCCCGTTAATTAAGATGGATTGAAAGTATCTGTCCGGTTTTCAGATGCGGGCATAATCTCGGCGCGCAACCTCCAGGGGGTAATCCGTTATGCCGTTCTACGAAAAGGGTTCCGTCCGCATTCGCTACGAAGAGGCCGGTTCCGGTTTTCCGTTGTTGCTGATTCCGGGCGGCGGGTTGAACGGAACCATCGCGAAAGCCACGACCGCCGCGCCGTTTAACGCGCTCGAGGAATTCAAGAGCGAATACCGCTGCATCGTGTTCGACCAGCGCAACGCGCTCGGCGGCGAGTCGACCGGCCCGCTCGAGACCGGCCGGTCGTGGGATTCCTATACGGACGACCACTTGGGGCTGATGGATCACCTGGGGATCGACAAATTCCTGACCCTCGGCTTTTGCATCGCCGGCCCGCAGACCTGGAATTTACTGAAGCGTGCCGGAAAGCGCGTCGCCGCCTCCGTGCTGACCCAGCCCAGCGGCTTTCGCCCGGAAAAACCAGATCATTTCTACCCGAGGAATTACGAGCGATGGGGTAAGGCCATCGCTGAAGGCCGTTCCGACATCACGCTGGAGACGGTGGACGCGTTTCTGACCCACATGTACCGCACCGATCCGGATTTCGTCTTCACCGTGAGCCGCGACTTCGTGCGCGACTGCCAAACGCCGGTCTTGATCCTGCCGGACGACACGCCGAGCCATCCTTATGCCGTCGCCATGGAAGCGGCGATGCTGGCGCCGAATGCGCAGGTCAGTTTGTATCCGTGGAAGGATACGCCGGAGCGCATTCCGCTGGCGGTGCGCCATATCCGGATGTTCCTGAACGCCCATCGCCCGAATTAAATAAAAAAGGGGGCCGCTACCGCGGCAGCGTCACCCGGGCGCGCAGGCCGCCTTCGGGGCGGTTGAACAGCTCCAGCGTGCCGCCGTGGGATTCGATCGCGGAAACGGCGATGGCCAGGCCGAGACCGACGCCGCCGGTTTCCGGGCTGCGCGACGGCTCGAGCCGGTAAAACGGCTGCAGGACGCGCGTCCGCTCTTCGTCGGGGATGCCGGGGCCGTCGTCGTCCACGACGATCTCGATTTCCTCGGGCAATTCACGGATCGAAACCCGGGCTTGCTTGCCGTACTTGACGGCGTTGTCGATCAAATTGGTGAACGCGCGTTTCAGGGCCGCCGGTTGGCATTCGCAGACGATGGTTGCAGACGGTTCCATCGCGGCGGGCAGGCCGGCGTCCGTCATGTCCTGGACGATGCTGTCCAGGATCGACGTGATGTCCGTCGGCCGCCGTTCCTCGGCCTTGGTTTCGTCGCGGATGAAATTCAGCCGCTCGCCGATCATTTGTTCCATTTCCGCGACGGTCGCGAGAATGCGCGTGCGGTCCTCCGATTCGGGGAACGCCTCGGCGCGCAGCTTGATCAACGTAAGCGGCGTGCGCAGATCGTGCGAAATCGCCGCCAGCATGTTGGTGCGGTTTTCGATGAGCCGCTTGAGGCGGTCCTGCATCCGGTTGAAGGCGCGCGAGGCCTGGCGCATCTCGGCGGTGCCGATCTCGGCGAGCGGTTCGGCACCGACGTCCTTGCCGAGACGCTCGGCGGCCCGGGCCAGCGTATCGATCGGCACCGTCACGCGGCGGACGGCCCAGACCGAAACGGCGATGACGATGACGGCCATGATCAGCATCGGCACGAAGAACGGCCAGGATTTATCGGGCCCGGTTTCCGGTAGGGAGGTCGCGAAGGAAAGCCATTGCCCGTCCCTCAGGCCGACGGCGACGTTCAATCGCTGCCAGCCGCCGCCAAAGGTATGGCGGAGGTGACGGAACGGCGGGCTGTGCATGCCCCGGCCCGGCATGGCGTCGGGCGCCGCCGCCGTCGCGGGCGCAACGCTCACGCGCAACGCCTCCGAACCGCGGGAAAGCCGTTCGGCAATGAAATCCCTGATGACGGCCGCCGTTTCCGCGCCGCCGGTATTTTCGGCGACATCGGCGGGCCGTGCCGCGAGAGAAACTCGAAACGTCGGATCGCTCAGGCCGGTCACGAGTCGGCCTTGCCAATCGGCGGGAACCTCCTCGACCAGATGAGTCAGATTGACGATCCGGAGCGCCGTCGTGAGTCCGCCGACGGCCCGCACCGCTTGTTCGCGGTCGCTCGCGTAGATCCACGCGCCGATCAGGTGCGAAACGATCAAGCCGGCGAACATGATCAGCAAGGTCTGGCCGAACAGGCTTTTAGGGAAGAGGCGGCTCATGCGGTGCTCACCTCGGGCGTGAACACGTAGCCGCCGCCCCAGACGGTCTTGATGATTTTCGGATCGCCCGGGTCGTGCTCGATTTTCTTGCGCAGTCGGCTGATTTGCGTGTCGATGCTGCGGTCGAACGGCACGCTCGCGCG
>JAVJPD010000007.1:0-2451 GCA_040216475.1 Rhodospirillales bacterium | reverse complement strand
GTTTGGATGCCGCCCTCGATCATCGCCTGGAACAACGCCTTGAGATCGAGTTCCCTATAGACGAGGCCGATCAGGAGCGCCGCGACGACCGCCAATCCGGCGCCCTCGGTCGCGGTCACGAAGCCGCCGAAAATGCCGCCGAGAATGATGATGGGAAGCGTCAACGCGAGCGAGGCTTCCTTGAAGGTCTGCACCACGCGCTTGATCTGGAAAACTTCCTCGACCGGGTAGTTGTAGCGGCGCGCGAACCAATAACTCACGCCCATCATGCCGAAGCCGCCGAGGATGCCGGGGACGATGCCGGCGACGAATAATTCAACGACAGAGCTTTGCGCCATGACGGCATAGAGGATCATCGGAATCGACGGCGGAATGATGACCGCGAGCGAAGCCGACGACGACGTGACCGCGGTGGCGAAGGCGAGCGGATAGCCGCGTTTCTTCATCGCCGGGATCAGGATCGAACCGAGCGCCGCGACGTCGGCGACGGCCGAGCCGGAAATCTCGGCGAAGAACATCGAGGCCCCGATGTTCACCATGGCGAGGCCGCCCTTGATGAAGCCGAGGATGGCGGAGGCGAACGCGATCAGGCGGCGCGAAATGCCCGAGGTGTTCATAATCGCGCCGGCCAGAATGAAAAGCGGAATGGCGATCAGCGGAAACTTGGTTGCGCCGTCCATCATGACGAGCGCCATATTGGGCAGAATATCCGGCCCCTGCGCGATCAGCATGGCGACGCTGGTGACGACGGCCAAGGCGACCGCGATCGGCACGTTGATCAGTACGAGCGCGAACAGGCCGATCAGCATGAAAAAGGTGATCATCCCGGCCTACCCCTTATCCGTCGCGCTCATCTCGGCGTGTTCCGATTTCGCCTTGGCGAACTCTTCCGGAAAGCTCATCAGTTGGGCGACGATGAACAGAACAGAACTGATGGGAATGACCGATTGCGTGAATTGCACCGAAACTTCCGGCAGGCTCACGAGCGTGTCGCCTGCAAGAACGCCGAGCACCATGTACCCGATCCAGCCGAGCGTCACGAAAAAGCCGATGACGATGACCTCACCGATTAGAAATAAAACGACGCGGAGTTGCGGGCGCACGGCATTCAACACGGCCGTGACGCCGATGTGGGAGCGTTTCAGGGCCGCCAACGCCGAGCCGTAATAGGTCAGCCACGCCAGTTGGATCGAAGCGACCTCGTCGTACCAGGAGAGCGATTCACCCGCCCAACGGTAAATCACCGCCACGATCACGACGATGGCCAGGGCCGCCATCTGCAAAACCGTTACGGCCTCGAGCAGACGCTCGAAAACGCGACGCAGGCGCTTAAGGATGTTCAAGCCCCCGCTCCCCTGAATGCCCAATACCGTTCCGGAACATAAACGACAAGATTCCGCCCCGCCTTGCGCAGAGCGGAACCTTGTTCGCCTTGATTACATTTTGCCGAGTTTCTCGACCTGATTGACGAGGCCGTAACCGCCGTTCACGCGGGTCACGAATTCGTCGTAGATCGGTTTGCTGGCCTTGACGAAGGCGGCACGGTCGGCCGTGTTGACCTTCATCTTACCCTTCAGCTTACCCAACAGGTCGTCCTCGAGCTTCGCCGCCGTGTCGTACACGTAGGAAGAGGTTTCCTGGGCGATTTTCTCGATCTGCTTGGTCACCTTTTTCGGCAGTTTGCCCCAATGCTGCGTGCTGACGAGCACGTAGGCCGGCGTATAGACGTGGCCGGTCAGCGAGAGGTACTTCTGCACTTCGTGGAACTTGGCGCTGTAGATCTGCGCAAACGGGTTTTCCTGCCCGTCGAACGTGCCGGTCTTCAACGCGGTGAAGACTTCCGAAAACGACAGCGGCGACGGATTGGCGCCGTACAGCTTGAACATCTTCACCCGCCACTTGCCTTTCGGCGTGCGCAGCTTGATGCCGTTCAAATCGGCCGGCGAGTTGATCGGGCGCGTGTTGTTGGTGATATGGCGGAAGCCGTTTTCCCAGACCGCGATGATCCGGTACTTCTTGCGCTTCACGTCCTTCTGAAGCTTGCCCATGATCACCGGCTTCACGACCTTTTTGGCGTGATCGCGGTTCTTGACGATATAGGGCATTTCGAAAACGCCGAACGTGTCGGAAACCGAGGACATGACGGTCGAGGGCAACGAAAACGTCACCGTGCCGAGTTTCAGTTTCTTCAGCAGTTCCTGGTCCTTGCCGAGCTGGCTCGAGCCGAACACCAGCACCTTGGCCTCGCCCTTCATCTTGCTGTTCACGCGCTTGGCGAATTCCTTGGCCGACAGATCGAACAGCGATCCCGGCGCGCCGACATGGCCGAATTTCAATTCGAGCGGCTTGGCTTGTGCCGGTGCGTTCCCGGCCGTAAGGACCGCCGCCAAAGCAAGGCCCCCGATCAAGTTCACGGAATGCGAGATTTTCATGGATACTCCTCCCTTAATT
>JAVJPD010000006.1:0-2107 GCA_040216475.1 Rhodospirillales bacterium | reverse complement strand
CGAGTTTGCGTTCCATCACCTTCCAGAAAACTTGTTCGAGCGGGACTTCCCGTCCCTCGGCGAAAGAGTCGCCGAGCACGGCGATGCGGAAAGTTTTGGGCGGCTTTGCGACGTCGTGATCGATATCCCGAAAGCCTTCGTTGTTGATCTTGTTCCGGGCGCGGCCTTCAAGGGCGTGGAATCCCTCGGTATTCGGCCGGGGCGACCAGCCGAACTCGGAGTCGAGCCGGTTGAATTCCGGATAGGCGATGCCGGCAACACGCAAACCGATCTCGCCGATGAGAACGGCCGCGGCCAGGCTCGCCAGAACCAGAAGACTATTCTTCAGCATTCACCACTTTGCCCGGATTCATGATGCCGGCGGGGTCCAGCGTATGTTTCAGGGATTGCATCAGGTCTTTTTCGACCTCGGATTTGTAGAGGTTCAATTCCTTGCGTTTCTGTCGGCCGATTCCATGTTCGGCGCTGAAACTGCCCCCGAGCGAGACGACGAGATCGAGAACCTGCCGGCTGATTTCATGGCGGTGCGCGAGATAATCCTCGGCGCTCATGCCGAGCGGCTGGCTGAGATTGAAATGAATGTTGCCGTCGCCGAGGTGACCGAAGGACACCAGCCTAATGTCGGGCTCGATCGACCGTGCGATCGTTGCAGCCCGGTCCAGAAATTCGATGACCTTCGAAACCGGCACCGCAACGTCGTGTTTGATGCTGGCGCCCTCTTTTTTTTCGGCTTCCGGAATGGTTTCGCGCAGACGCCACAAGCCGTTGGTTTGGGCCTCGCTCGAGGCGACGACGGCATTGAGAATGGTACCGTCCTCCAAGGCCGCTCCGAGGGCGGTTTCCAGGGCATCGCGCAGGGTCTCGTCGGCGCGGGCGCTCGACAGTTCGATCAGCGCGTAATGAGGATAGGGTTCGTCGAACGGATCGGCCGTATCGGGAATATGGCGCGTGACGATATCGATCGCGAGCCGCGGCATGAACTCGAAGGCGGTCAACGTCTCGCCGAAACAATTCCGGATACGCATGAACAGAGTCAAGATATCCTGCAGATTGCCGGCGGCCGCCATGGCGGTTTCCTTGCTTTTCGGATAGGGAAAGAGCTTGAGGACGGCGGCGGTGATGATGCCGAGCGTTCCTTCCGCGCCGACGAAAAGTTGCTTGAGGTCGTAGCCGGTATTGTCCTTGCGCAGCCCCCGCAGGCCGTTCCAGATGCGCCCGTCCGGCAGGACGACTTCGAGGCCCAAAACCAAATCCCGCGCATTGCCGTAGCGCAGGACATTCACGCCGCCGGCGTTGGTCGAGAGATTGCCGCCGATCTGGCAACTGCCTTCCGCGCCCAGGCTCAGGGGAAACAGGCAATCGGCATCCTTGGCGGCGGCCTGGATGTCGGCCAGGATACATCCGGCTTCGACGGTCATGGTGTAATTCAAGCGGTCGACTTCGCGGACCCGGTTCAGGCGCGACAGGCTCAAAACGATGCCGCCGTTCGGCACGCCGCCGCCCATCAGGCCGGTGTTGCCCGATTGCGGCGTGATCGGAATGCCTTCCTGTGCGCAGATCGAAACGACGGCGGCCACGGCTTCGGTGGATGCCGGGCGCGCAACGAAATCGCAGGCTCCCCGGTAATAGCCCCGTTGTTCCAGGATATAGGGCTCGATTTCCTGCGGGGTTTCAAGCCAGCCGTTGGGGCCGGCCGCCTTGCGCAGGCGAGCCAATATTGTTTCGTTCAGTGCCATCGTACCCTTCCCGTCATTCAGCGGGCGGTTCATATTACAGGTAAATATTACAGGGGGGTTGTACTCGGGTTTTGAGCCGGCGTGCAAGCGCGGCGGGTCCGGATATCAGTTGATCAATTCTGATAGTTTCCGCGTCAGGTCGTTGAGCTTGATGGGCTTCCACAGAACGGCCGCGGCACCGTCGGTGACGGCGATATCCTCTTCTTCCAGGTTGGCGTGCCCCGTCGTTACGATAATCGGCAGCATCGGATGTTTTGCCTTCAACTCCCGGATCAAGGTAAATCCATCCATCACCGGCATGCGCAGGTCCGTAATCACGGCATCGGGCATGTCCTTCTTACAGAGGCTCAATGCTTCCGCGCCGTTGTTCG
>JAVJPD010000005.1:0-2411 GCA_040216475.1 Rhodospirillales bacterium | reverse complement strand
CGAGCTCGAACTCGATGGCGACGCCGTCGTCGAAGGCGCGCACCACGTGGCCGGAAATCTCCCGGTCGATACCGTCGATGGCGAGGCCGATCTCGGCGTTGGCCGCAAGGCCGGTCGAGCCCGCGAGCGAAGCGCCGCTGGCAGAGATGTCGCGAAGTTCCACGTCGAGTTCGAAGCCCCGCGATTTTGCCCGGGCGGCTTTCGACAACGCCACGCGCGGATAACGCCGTTTATCTTGGTCTGCCATGATGATTTTTGGTCCCCCCTCGGTCTTCGGCGGGAATCTTAGCACCCCGGGGCCGGGGATCAATCCGGAATCGTCATAAAAGGGTATTCGCAAAGATTATTTAGACCGTTCCAAAACGGCGATGAAGAAGCCGTCGGTGCCGGTCGCGGCGGGGGAGAGACGCACGAAGGGCGTTTCAACCGGGGCTTCGGCGCCGGTAACGCGTTGCCAGATCGGCCCGGCGGGCCGCGCCGAGAAGGCGGGGGCGGCTTCGAGGAACCAGGCGATCTGTTCCTCGTTTTCGGCGCTCAAAATCGAGCAGGTGACGTAAATCAGCCGTCCGCCCGGTTTCACCAGGGTTGCGGCGCGTTCGAGGATACGCCGTTGCAGGACGACAAAAGCGCCGACGCTTTGTTCCGTCAGCCGTCCCTTCGCTTCCGGCTCACGCCGCCATGCACCGGTGCCCGAGCACGGCACGTCGAGCAGAACCCGGTCGGCGCAGGCTTCGTTTTCGCCGAGCCAGGGATCGTTTTCGGTAAAAGCATGAATCAAGATCGCCTCATGCACGCCGGCGCGGCGTGCGCGTTTCTCCAATTCGGCCAGGCGGGAAGGAATCGTATCGCAGGCCCACAGCAGCCCGTCGAAGCGGCCGTCCCGGATCATCGCATCGACCAGCGCCAGCGTCTTGCCGCCGGCGCCGGCACAGAAATCGATCACCGTGTGGCGCGGCTCCGGCTCGGCCATCAGCGCGGCGAGTTGCGAGCCTTCGTCCTGCACTTCGATCAGGCCGTCCTTGTATGCCGGGGTGTGGGTCAGGCGCGGATGGCCCTCGATGCGCAGGCCGACCGGCGAAAAGCGCGCCGGTTTCGACTCGACGCCCTGTTCGCGCAATGCGGTTCGGATTTCTTCGCGGCTTCCCCGGAATATATTCACCCGCGCGTCGAGCGGCGCGGGTTCGTTGAGCGCCGCGAGTTCCGCTTCGAACCGTTCGCCGTACAGCTCGCGCAACGGCGCGTCGAGCCATTCGGGGCATTCGCCGCGTACCCACGCGGGCATGGTCGGGTGATCGAACGGCTGGCCTTCGAGAGACGCGGCCAGGCCGCGCTCGACCGGCGAGAGCGGGGCGGGAGCGTATTGGGTGCCGCCGAACAGCGCGGCGGCGGCGCTTTCGTCGAGCCTGTCGCGCAGCATCAGATCGGCGAGTACGCGGGCGCGCGGCGAGGGTTCGACTTGCGCGTTCGCGCGCACGATCCACCAATCGAGCCTGGCGCGGTTGCGTAATATCTTGAATAGCCGTTCGGTGACGGCGCGGCGGTCCTTCGAGCCGGCATAACGGCGTTTGCGGAAATAGGCGCCGGGCACGGTATCGCTTGCGCCGCCCGCCTCGAGAGCGTCGAGAAGCTCGATGACCGCCTGCAGCCGCGCTGCCGGGGTCAGGTGTTGCTCCGATAGTTCGGGGCCTCGCGGGTGATGGTCACGTCGTGGACGTGGCTTTCGCGAAGCCCGGCGCCGGTCAGGCGGCGGAATTGAGCGCGCTTCTGCAGATCCGGAATGGTGGCGCTGCCGGTGTAGCCCATGCCGGCGCGCAAGCCGCCGACCAGCTGATGGATCACGGTCGCGATCGGGCCCTTGTAGGGCACTTGGCCCTCGATGCCCTCGGGCACCAGCTTGAGCGCGTTGGAGACGTCCTGCTGGAAGTAGCGGTCGGCGGAGCCGCGCGCCATCGCGCCCAAGGAGCCCATGCCGCGGTAGGATTTGTAAGAGCGGCCCTGATAGAGGAACACCTCGCCGGGGCTTTCGTCGGTGCCGGCGAACAGCGAGCCGATCATGACGCATTCCGCGCCCGCCGCGATGGCCTTGACGATGTCGCCCGATTGCTTGATGCCGCCGTCGGCGATCATCGGGATGCCTTGCTTGTGGGTGATTTCGGCGACTTCCATGATCGCCGAAAGCTGCGGCATGCCGACGCCCGCGACCATGCGGGTGGTGCAGATGGTGCCGGGGCCGATGCCGACCTTGACGCAATCCGCGCCCGAGTCGATCAGGGCTTGCGCGCCCTGGGGGGTCGCGATGTTGCCGGCGATCACCTGCACGTAATTGCTGAGTTTCTTGATCCGGGCGACGGCGTCGAGCACGCCTTGCGAATGGCCGTGCGCGGTATCGACCACGATGATGTCGACCTCCG
>JAVJPD010000004.1:0-7782 GCA_040216475.1 Rhodospirillales bacterium | reverse complement strand
TTTTGGATGCGGTCGGCGTGGCCGAGGACCGGGCGGCCCAACGCTTGGTCCGGGAACGCCGTTTCCTGGAAAAAATCGAAAATGATGTCGTCGGGCGTATCGTTGGTCTGCATGATTTCCTGCACGATCACGGCCCGTTCGCGCGTGAGTTCCTCGGAGTCCATCGTCGCGTTTTGCAGGATGTCGGACAGAATATCGACGGCCAGCGGCAGATCTTCCTTAAGGATCTTGGCGTAGTAGGCGGTATTCTCGCGCGAGGTGTACGCGTTCAAATGGCCGCCGACGGTTTCGATCTCCTCGGCGATATCGCGCGCGCTGCGCCGCCGTGTCCCCTTGAAGGCCATGTGTTCCAAAAGATGCGAGATGCCGTTCACGTCCGGATGCTCGTGACGGGTGCCGACGTCGACCCAGACGCCGACGGAAACGGTCTCGACCGATTTCATGGTGTCGGTGACGACGCGAAGGCCGTTCGGCAGCGTGGTCGTTTGAACGGTCATAGGGACGCTCTTTTCTCCAATCGGTCGTTCATGAAGGTTCGCAAGGCTTCGATATCGTTCGGTTGATCGACGCAGCGTTCCTCGCGTTCATATAGGTCGCTCAAGCTCGCGGGCAAGTCCGGATGAATGCCGGTCGCCTCCTTGACGGCGGCCGGGAACTTGGCGGGATGGGCGGTGGCGATCGAAATCAGCGGCGACTCCTTGGGGTCGTGGCAGGCCGTGCCGGCCACCAAGCCGACGGCGCTGTGCGGATCGAGCAATTCGCCGGTATCACGGTACGCCGCCGCGATGGCGGCCTTGGTCCGTTCGTCGTCCACGGTGTGCGCGGCGAAAAGTTTGTTCATCCGCTGCCAGCGGGTACGGCCGAAATCGACTTTTCCCGTGCGTCGGAAGCGTTCCATGACCTTGGCGACCTGTCGGCCGTTGCGGCCGTAATATTCGAACAGCAGCCGCTCGAAATTGCTCGACACCTGGATGTCCATGCTCGGGCTTAGCGTCGGGTGCACGGTTTCCGTTTCCATCACGCCGCTATGAAAAAACCGGGTCAGGATGTCGTTCTTGTTCGAGCCCACGATCAGCCTGTCGACGGGCAGCCCCATCATCTTGGCGGCGTAGCCGGCGAAGATGTTGCCGAAGTTGCCGGTCGGCACGGAAAAGGTTACGGGCCTGCCGGGCGCGCCCACGGCGACGGCGGCATAAAAATAATACGTGATCTGAGCCATGATGCGGGCCCAGTTGATCGAGTTGACCGCCGAAAGATTGGCTCGGTCGCGAAATGTCGCATCGTTGAACAGGCCTTTGACGAGATCCTGGCAGTCGTCGAACGTTCCCTCGACGGCGATATTGTGGACGTTCGGCGACAGCACGCTCGTCATCTGCCGCCGTTGCACCTCGGAGACGCGGCCCTTGGGATGCAGCATGAAAATTTCGATTGCGTCGCGGTCGCGGCACGCCTCGATGGCGGCCGAGCCGGTATCGCCGGACGTCGCGCCGACGATGGTGATTTTATTGTTTTCGCCGCGGCGCTTGAGAACGATGTCGAACAGTTGGCCGACAAGCTGCAAGGCGTAATCCTTGAACGAGAGCGTCGGGCCGTGAAACAGCTCGAGCAGCCACGTGCTCGGCCCGAGTTGTTTGAGCGGCGCGACCGTCGTGTGATCGAAGCGGTCATAGGTTTCGGCCAACAGTGTACGGAATTCGTCGTCCGCGAGACAGCCGCCGATAAAGGGCCGCATGACGGCGAAGGCGACTTCGTGATAGGGCCGGCCGGCCAGATCGCGGATATCGGCCTTGCTCAGGCGCGGCCAGCTTTCCGGTACGTAAAGTCCGCCGTCGCGGGCGAGCCCCGCGAGGAGAACATCTTCGAAAGACAAGACAGGCGCTTGTCCGCGGGTGCTGACGTATTTCACGAGCCGCTCCAACTCATCAAAGGCCGCCACCCTATACGCGGCGGAAATCCGGTGCAAGCAAGCTTAACGGGGGCAGGTTCCGTCGCGGGTCATGCGCGTCAGATCGGCAAGGTTCAGATAGTAAACCCAGCGGATGCAGCCGTCGCCGAGGCCGACGAGGGCGCCCCGGTCGAACGCTTTCTCGGTGAAGTAGCGGACCGTTTCAACGCTTTTGAGAAGCCCGCATCGCCGCAGAACCTCCTTGAGATCGCCTTGGACGGGGCGTGGCGCAAGAATGTTGTCGATGCCGATATCGCTGGCTTTGAGGCAGCGAAAAGTATCGGCGGCCGTCGCGGCGCCGGGAGAAGCCGCCGCGACGAGGGCCGCCAGAACGAAAACGCGAAGCACTCTTTGCCGTCGTGTCATGTTCGCCGGCCCGTCAGCTCAAATAGCGTTGTTCGAGGTGGTTTTTAAAAACCTCGGCATCCAAGGGCTTGCCCGTCGACTGAACAAGTATCTCTCGCGTGGATAGCGACGATCCTTTTTCATGCACATTCCGTCGCAGCCATGTCATCAACGGTCCGAAATTTCCCGTTCGGATGCCCGGAACGATTCCGCCGTCGGCTTGTTGCGCGGCTTGAAACAGTTGTGCCGCGGTCATCGCGCCGAGCGTGTAGGTCGGGAAATAGCCCCAGGCGCCGTCGTACCAATGAATGTCCTGCAGGCAGCCCTCGCGGTCCGTCGGCGGCGTGATGCCGAGCAGCCGCTTCATCGCGTCGTTCCATGCGCCGGGCAGGTCCCGTATCGGCAGGTCGCCCTCGATCATCGCCTTTTCCAGACGATAGCGGAGGATGACGTGGGCCGGGTACGTCACCTCGTCGGCGTCGACGCGTATGAAGTCGGGCGTGACGCGCGTGTAAAGCCGATAAAGATTATCGACGGTCCAGGCTTTGCCCGTGCCGCCGAACGCCTCGGTGATGATGGGTGTCGCGTATTCCAGGAACGGGCGGGAGCGGCAGACCTGCATCTCGACCAGCAACGACTGGCTTTCATGCATGCTCATGCCGCGGGGGTCACCGACGGGTTGGCTGCGCCAGTCTTTCGGCAAGCCGCGTTCATAAAGGGCGTGCCCCGTTTCGTGGAGAACCCCCATCAGGCTGGAGGTGAAATCCTCCTCGTCGTAACGCGTCGTGATGCGGACATCGTCCGGCGTGCCGCCGCAGAAGGGGTGCAGGCTGATGTCCAGCCGGCCGTGATCGAAATCGAAGCCGAGGGCCTCCATGAATTTCACGCCGAGGGCTTGTTGCTTTTTTTCCGGAAACGGCCCCGTGGGTAAAACGACCGGCTCTTGTTTTGCCTGATGCTCGAGCACGCGCGGCAGAAAGTCGGGTAGAAAGGCTTCCAGAATCTCGAACTCCCGGTCGATTTCGGCGCTGCCGGCGCCGGGTTCGTATTTATCCAGCAGAGCATCGTAGAGGCCGAGCCCGAGTTTTCCGGCCTTGATCGCCGCGACTTCCTTGACGATTTCCAGGAGCTTTTCGACATGGGGCAGGATCAGGGCGAAATCGGCATTGGGGCGGGCCGTTCGCCATACCGTTTCGCACGCCGACTCGGCTTTCGAGCGGGCGACGACCAATGCCTCCGGCAGGGCCGACGAATGGGCCCAGTGGCGCCGCATCTCTCGGAGATTGGCCCGCTGCCATGGATCGAGGCCGGTTAGCCCTTCTGCCGCGTCGAGCAGATCGGCCGTTTCGGGTGCCGTGAGGATCGTGTGTTGCACGGCCTTGAGCTCGGCCAATTGCTCGGCGCGCGCCGCCGCGCCGCCGCGCGGCATCATGGTCGACATATCCCAATGAAGAACGGCCTCGGCTTCGGACAATGCCTTGAGGCGCCGATAGCGTTCCTCGAGTTTTTGATAGGGTGCGGCGGGCGCGTTAGTGGACATGGGGTTTAAATGGGAAGGAAAAAGACCTTGTCCACCAGGAGGAAAACGAAAATCAAAAACAAATAGAGAATGCTGAAGAAAAACATCGGCCGCGCCGTCGCTTCGGGCTTACGGATCGGATCGGCGGGATCGAGCCAAACACGGACGGCATGGAACAGCAGGACGGCGCCGAGGGCGATGGCGGCGGCGGCATAAATCCAGCCCGACATGCCGATCATCGCCGGCAGCAAGGTCGTCGGCAGCAACAGCAGGCTGTAAATCAGGATTTGCATTTTCGTCGATTTGATTCCGGCGACGACGGGCATCATCGGCACGCCCGCTTTTTCGTAATCGCCGCAGCGGTACAGAGCGAGGGCCCAGAAATGCGGCGGCGTCCACATGAAAATAATCGCAAAAAGCACCAGCGATTCGATCGACATGGTTCCCGTCACGGCGGCCCAGCCGATCATCGGGGGAAACGCGCCAGAAGCGCCGCCGATCACGATGTTCTGAGGTGTGCGCCGCTTGAGCCAGATGGTGTAAATGAAAACGTAGAATGCAATCGTACCGGCGAGGAGCACGCTCGCCATCGCGTTGACGGCAAGCGCCATGACCGTTACGGAAACGATGGCGAGGATCGTTCCCAGCCACAGCGCATGAGCCGGTTTCAACCGCCCCGCCGGCAGGGGGCGGTGTTGCGTGCGCGTCATGTGCCGGTCGATATCGCGATCGTACCACATGTTAATGGCGCCGGAGGCGCCGGCGCCGAGCGCCACGCACAGGATGGCGACGAGGGCGGTCGTAAACGGGATATGCCCCGGCGCCAGGAACAGGCCGACCAGCGCGGTGAAGACGACGAGCGACATCACCCGGGGCTTGAGCAGGATGGCGTAATCCTTGGCGCGAACGCTGCCGGCCGTGGCGACGGCCTCGGCCGGACTCGGCATCGGTTGGCCGGTCGTCTCGTCGTGGCCGGAAGTATCTGCCAAAAGACTTTGAGGCACGGTTTTGCGAACTCCGCTTGAATGAGTGGGCCCTATATACACTTATGGGCGGCGATTTTCAGGCGTTTTCTTTGTCTCCGGCGTTGCTTTTTCCGAATGGCTGATGCCGGCGGCATTTCTTCGGGAAAATGCTTTGGGGTTAGGGAGTTAACGGTCATTCCCCATTGCCGTTCCGGGCGTGCCGCTCGAACCACGCATGGAAGCGGGCGGACAGCGATGGCCCGAAATCGGGCCCCGTCCGCTTTCCGGGCTTTTCGATCAGATCGCGAATTTCTTGCAAAAGGCCGTCATGGCGGACCTTGAGTTCGCCGAAGCCGGTATCGCGGTTTTGCCGGATAAGTTGTTCTTCTCTCCGGAAATAAGCGGAAAGCGCGGCATGCATTTCGCTCAGCAGGAACGCAGCTTCGTGATCGGGCGTCGCTTCGGTCAGGTTCGAACAGAGACCGTCGAGACGCGCCAGCAAATCCCGGTGGCCGCTCGGCATGTTTATCGAGACTTCTTGAGCAGGGCTCGTGCGATCGTCCATATAAACATGACGCCGCCGATGATGGCGATCAGGGCGCCGATCCCGTTCATGAACATCCCGATATAACCGCCGATCGCGCTCAACCCCTGATCGGCGCCGGCGACTTTTCGCGGGGCGCCGTACCCGCCGGCCCAAAACAGCCCGATTGCCGCGAACGTTTGGCCGCCGGCAAATAAAATGAACTGCGCGTAAATGGTTTTCGTCATCTCGATGCTTTTGTTCAGGGCCGGCAGAAAGAGGGCGTAATAAAGTCCCATGAACGCCAAATTGATCCCGGCAATGACGCCATGATAATGCGCCGGCGTTCGTGTATCCGCACCGTCGACGAAAAGACCGAGAAAACCGCCGATGCCGAAGACCGCGATCGACAGCGACAATCCCAAAAAGGCGGGGTTGCGCCGGGGATGAGAATGCCGGCCCCGCCACAACGCCATGCAAACCAGAAATGCCACCAGGACCGACGGTGGCGCCATCGCATATTGCAGGTTGGTGAAAGCCAGGGTTTGACTGGCTGAGAAGGGCTCAAAAGAACCGTAAAAGAGGGGGCCCGCGAGGGCGGCTAAAACGAGCAGGGCACCCGCGACCGTGATGGCCGCATGGGGTATCGGATGTCCGCAGTCTTCGGCAAGGTAGGCCCAGGCGCCGATCAACAAGGCCACGTTCATGAATTGCAGTATATGCCCGAAGCCCCAGAACAACTGCTCGTTATACGCTTCGTCGAGTGCTTCGCCCCGTCCGAGAAAATAGGCTTGGATCAAGCATACGGCGGCGATGACGAATACGATCGCGGCAATGCCGGTCATCGTGACGAGAGGCGGGCGGGCGCGGCCATGCGCTCCGATGCCGGCAACGAAGCAGACAATCTGAAGGATCAGGGCCAGCCCGAGCACGAGAAGCCCCGCGTAAAAAACCGGATCGATGATCACCGGCACGTAATTGTTGAGCGACGCGACGCCATCGCCGGAAAAAGCGGAAACCGCCAGCAGCAGGCAAGCGATGACGGCAAGCCAAACGCCTGTTTTTCCGGCAAGACCGTTTTTCGGGCGTTCGGACGCGGTGCCGTAAGAGAGCAGGGCTCCGAAGACGGCGAAAAACCATACGATGAACGAAAAAATCACATGAATGACGAGGCCTCTGTGAAAAAAATCAATCGGCCAAATCGATAATTTTTCGATTCCCGGGATTCGCGAAACGGCAATCAACAGAGCCATAACGCCGGCGACGGCCAACACGCCGACCCCGAGTAGTGACCATGCGAGAAGATTATTCCGTTCGCTTGCACCGAACGAAGCCGGAGTTTTGTGCCGTGCCGGCTCGACATCAGCCATGATAGGGGTACAGATGCACGGCCATGACATAAACGACAATACCCGAGATGCCGACGTACATCCATAGCGGCCAGGTCCAACGGGCGATTCGGCGATGTTCGTTAAAACGTCGTCTAAGGGCGCGGTAAACGGTTATGGGCACCAGGGGGACGATGGCGATCGCTCCGATGACATGGACGATCAAAATCGTGAAGTAAACCGGACGAATCCACCCGCTGCCGCCGAATTTCGCGAACCCCGAATTCGCCTTGTAAGCGACATAGACGATTAGGAAGGCGGCGGATGCCGCCAGGGCGCCCAGCATGCAGGCCCGGTGCTTTTGCCATTGGCCAAGGCGAATGAAAAAGTATCCGAACCCCAAACAGATAACGGATAAGCCGTTGAAGGCGGCAATCAGATGGGGCAAATCGTTGACACTGGGCATGTTGACAAGAATGATCAGGTATGTGGCCGTTGTTTTTAAGACATTTTGTATATTGTGATGAGATACATAAAGATTGCCGCCGATAACAAGACAGCAAAAAACAGCCATTTATACTTCATGATCGGATCCGGGTTGCGGGTTGCACGAGGCCAGCTTAATTGTGGGCCGAAAATTTTCTGTCACGAGGCATTGCAAGGTTCCGATCATTTACCGGGGGCGCCGCCAAAACGCAACAACTCCCCTGGCGGCGTGTTTTGTCCCTCCGCAGCGGCCGGGAATCGGTGTCGGCGGCAAGGGGCCGGAATTGGCCTAAGTCAAGGTTTTGAGGGCCTGAGAGTCCTATAAAAGGCTTCCAAATGGCGGGCGACCGTGGTAGCTACACCTCGAATTAAACGCCTGCGAAGGGCCAATCCTTTGCATGGTCAAGCCGGGTCGTTAAGCCCGCTTTCAGAGTGGTCACGTTCAGTAATTTGACAGCAACTAGGTCCTAGAGCATGGTCAATAAAACCCTAAAAAACCTATGGTTTATTCCCATCGCGATGATGGCGCTGATGGGGGATGCATCGGCCGATATCGCCCGTCCGTGGCAGCTCGGCATGCAGGAGCCGGCAAGCCCGGTCATGGAGTTCGTTAACGAGTTTCACAATTTTCTGCTCATCATCATAACCCTCATCACATTATTCGTTCTGGG
>JAVJPD010000003.1:0-9266 GCA_040216475.1 Rhodospirillales bacterium | reverse complement strand
CCGTTCAGGTGCGGCTCGACCACCTGCTGGGCGAAGGCGACGGCGCAGGCCGCGTCGAAGGCGTTGCCGCCCTGCTCGAGGATGTTCATCCCCGCGGCGGTCGCCAGCCAATGGGTCGAGGTGAGCACGCCGAAGCGGCCGCGGATTTCCGGGCGGGTGGTAAACTTTTCGCCCTTGAGCGCCATACTGCCCATGCCTTGGGCGGCGCCGAGGAAAATCGCATCGTCCTTGGAGGAACCGGAATTCGAAGGTTGATCGTTCATGAGGACACACCCATGTGAAGTCGGGCCCCTATCGGGGCCGCCGTGAAGCCGCTAGGATTTTATCGGGCCGGACGTCCGGCTGCGTTTGAAAAAGTCTACTGCAGGTGATACGGCGCTCACAAGCTCCCGAACCCGGCGCTTTAAATAAGAGAGTCATCATATAACAGGTTGTTTCCCGATCATGATCCTTATCCCATCGTTTCGCCGCATTGTTTTCGCCGGCCTGCTCACCGCATTTGCTGCCGCGCCCGCCACGCACGTTCACGCGGATGCGGGCGAAGCTTTCAACACCCGCCTGCTCGGTCATCACGATCTCGGCGGGCGCAGCGCCTATCAGCCGTGGATCAAAAAACAAGACGGCCGCTACATCGCTTACGTCGGTCATCATGGCGGCGGCGATGCCGGCACATCGATCCTCGACGTCACCGGGCCGACAAAGCCGGTGCTGCTCTCGCATGTGCCGGCGCGCGGCGGCGCGCAGATGGTGCAGGCGTGCCGCGGCGACGAACTGCCGAACGCGGATAAGAACAAGACTTACATGCTGCGCACCAACGGTACCCGCGCCCATGAAATCTGGGACGTGAGCGATCCGGCGAAACCGTCGTTCCTCGTCACCGTGGTCGGCGGGCTGTCGGAGACCCATAAGAACTGGTGGGAATGCGATACCGGCATCGCCTATCTGGTCGCCGATCTCGGCCCCGACGGTTGGGATACCAACCGGGGCATGAAGATTTTCGATTTGTCGAATCCGGCCAAACCAAAATTCATCCGCAACTTCGGACTGATCGGCTCCGAGCCCGGCGGCAAAGGATCGGGGGACGCCAGCGCGCGCATTCATGAATCCACCAGTCATGGCGGCAAGGTGTTCGTCGCCTACGGCACCGGCTGGCACGGCGCGGTGCAGATCCTCGATCGGAAAAAACTGCTCGACGCGTACTCCTTAAAAGACCCGCGCGCGCCGACCCGCCGTGAGTTACTCGCGCCGCAGCTCGGGCGCCTCGACATGCCGACGTATTGGGGCGGGCATACCGCCTGGCCGCTGCTCGACGTCGCCATCCCCGACTTCGCGTTTCACCGCGGCGGCAGCCCGCGCGACTTCGTGGTGCTGGTGAGTGAGACCAACGACAACGGCTGCACCGAAACCATGCACCACATGGCCTGGTTCCTCGACATCACCGAACCCGCGAAGCCGTTCCCGGTCGCGAACTTTCACGTGCCGGAGGCGGCGGGGAAATTTTGCCGGCGCGGCGGGCGCTTCGGCACCCATTCGGTGAGTTGGGCGATCGACACGCCGCTCTACGGCAAGATCGCCGCGTTCTCGTATTTCAACGCCGGCATGCGCGCCGTCGACGTGCGCAACCCCTACCGTCCCCGGGAAATCGCGTACTACATCCCGGCGCCGAACAAGCATACGGCGCGGCGGTGCGATTCGCGCAACGGCTGCAGGCGCGTCGCGCAAACCAACAACGTCGAGATCGACGGGCGCGGCTTGATCTATCTCGCCGACCGGGCCGGCGGCGGCCTGCACATCGTCGAGCTGACCGGCAAAGCGGCCGCAATCATAACAAAGAAGTAGGTGATTATTCCCCGGCCGGGCGGCCTTCCGGCCCCGGGCCGTCCTCCGCTTCCGGGCGGCCCTCCTCTTCCGGGCGGCCCGTTACACGGCGCAGGCGGATCGCCAGGCCGCGCACCAGCACGTAGAACACCGGCGTGAATATCAGGCCGAACGCGGTGACGCCGACCATGCCGAAGAAGACGGCGGTGCCGATGGCCTGGCGCATCTCCGAACCCGCGCCGCTCGCGACCAAGAGCGGCGTCACGCCGAGAATGAACGCGAACGAGGTCATCAGGATCGGGCGCAGGCGCAGGCGCGCGGCTTCGAGTATGGCTTCGTAGCGATCCCGGCCCTCGCGTTCGAGTTGGCGCGCGAACTCGACGATCAGGATCGCATTCTTGCTGGCGAGCCCAACCAGCACGACGAAGCCGACCTGAGTCAGGATGTTGTTGTCCATGCCGCGCATGGCGACACCGGCGATGGCCGACGACAGGCACATCGGCACGATGAGAATGATCGACAGCGGCAATGCCCAGCTTTCGTATTGCGCCGCCAGCACCAGGAAGACGAACAGCACCGCCAGCACGAAAATGAAGACCGCCGTGTTGCCGGCCTGAATTTCCTGATATGAGAGATTGGTCCACTCGAACGCGATGCCGTCGGGCAGCAGCTTGCGCGCCAGCCGTTCCATGATGGTGATCGCCTCGCCGGAACTGACGCCGGGCGGGGTATCGCCGTTGATCTCGATCGTCGGATACAGATTATAGCGCGGCACCCGGTCCGGGCCGGTCACGGTGCGGAACGTGGCGATGGAGCCGAGCGGCACCGTGCCGCCCGCCGAGCTTCGCGTGCGCAGGCGCGCGATGTCGTCGGGATCGAGCCGGAACTGGCTATCGGCCTGTGCGGTGACGCGATAGGTCCGGCCGAACTGGTTGAAGTCGTTCACGTAAACCGAGCCCAAATAAATTTCAAGCGTGCGGAACACGTTCTCGAGCGGCACCTTGAGCATTTCCGCGCGAGTGCGGTCGACGTCCACGTAGATCTGCGGGGTATTGGCGTTGAACGTGCTGTAAACCGAGGTCAGGCGCGGTTCGGCATTGGCCGCGCCGATCAACTCGAACGCGGCTTTCTGCATCACGTCGGTACCGCGTCCGCGCCGATCCTCGATCATCATGCTGAAACCGCCGGACGTGCCGATGCCGCGCACCGGCGGCGGCGGCACCGCGAAGATGCGCGCCTCTTGGATAACCGACAAGCGGCGGCGCACGTCGCCGAGAATTTTATCCGCGCTCAAGCCCTCCGCCGATCGTTTGCGATACGGCTCCAACACCGCGAAGATCGCGCCCGCGTTCGAGGCGTTGGTGCGGGTCGCGCCGGAAAAGCCGGTGAAAGTCGCGGTATGGTCGACGCCGGGAGTCGACAGGATGATCTCCTCCGCGCGCTTGATCACGTCGTCGGTCCGGTTCAACGAGGCCGCTTCGGGCAACTGAATGGCGGTGATCAGATATCCCTGATCCTGCGCCGGAATGAAGCCGGTCGGCACCCGGGTAAAACCCCACGCCGTGATGGCGATCAAAATCGCATACACGCCGAGCATCGGAATGCCGATGCGCGTGATCACGCCGACCAGCTTGACGTAGCGCTCCCGGAACCAGTCGAAGAAGCGGTTGAAGCGATCAAAAAACCAATGCAGCGGCGCGAAGCTGCGTTTCGGCGCGTCTTCGCCATCGGCTTTATATTGTTTGAACACCAGGGCGCTGAGTGCCGGGCTGATGGTGAGGGAAACCACCATCGAAATCAGCGTCGCCACGGCGATGGAGAGCGCGAACTGGCGGTAGAACTGGCCGGAGATGCCGCCGATGAAGGCCGCCGGAATGAACGCCGCCGCCAGCACCAAGCCCATCGCGATCAAGGCGCTGCCGACCTCGTCCATGGTCTTGCGCGCGGCGGCGGCCGGCTTCATGCCGGCGCGCAAGTTGCGCTCTATGTTCTCCACCACGACGATGGCGTCGTCCACCACGACGCCGACCGACAACACCAAGCCGAACAACGTGAGCGTATTGATCGAGAAACCGAGCGCCGACATGACCGAAAACGTGCCGATCAGGGAGATCGGAATCGCGATGATCGGTATGATCGAAGCCCGCCAGGTTTGCAGGAACACGACGATCACCAGCACCACCAGGGCGACCGCCTCGAAGATGGTCATGACCAGTTCGTCGATGGATTTTTCGATGTAGTCGGTCGGGTTGTAGATGATCCGGTATTCGAGGCCGGTCGGAAATTCGCGCGCCAGCTCCTTCATCTTGGTCTGCACCGCCTGCGCGGTGGCCAACGCATTCGAGCCGGGCCGCTGCATGATCAGCATCACCGCCGCCGACTTGCCGTCCAGATAACCGCGCGTACCGTAGTCGAGCGCGCCGAGCTCGACGCGCGCGACATCGCGCAACCTGACCACCCGCCCGTCGGCGCCGCTTTTCACGATGATGTTCTCGAACTCGCCGGGATGCTTGAGACGGCCCTGCAATTGCAAATTAAGCTGAAAGGCGCGGTCTTCGTCGAGCGGCGGCTGGCCGAGTTGGCCGCCCGCTACCTGCACGTTCTGCTCGCGCAACGCCGCCAGCACGTCGCTTGCCGTCAGGCCGAGCGAGGAAATCCGGTCCGGATCGAGCCAGACGCGCATGCTGTAATCGCTGCCGCCGAAGATGCGCACCTCGCCGACGCCGTCGAGTCGCGATATGATGTCGCGGATCTGCAGCGTCATGTAGTTGCTGATGTAGAGCTGATCGTAGGTGCCGGTCGGCGCGAGCATGTGCACCACCATCAGCATATCCGGCGAATTCTTGCGCGTGGTGAGGCCGATCCGCCGCACTTCCTCGGGCAGGCGCGGTTCCGCCGCCGCCACACGGTTCTGCACCAATACCTGGGCCTGTTCGAGATCGGTGCCGAGCCTGAACGTGATCGTCAGCGTCATCCGGCCGTCACTGGTGGACTGCGAGTACATATAAAGCATGTTCTCGACGCCGTTGATTTCCTGCTCGAGCGGCGTCGCCACCGTATCGGCGATCACCTGCGCGCTCGCGCCCGGATACTGCGCGGTGACGACCACCGTCGGCGGCACGATTTCGGGATACTGGGAAACCGGCAGACTGAAGTACGAGATCAATCCGATCAGGGTGATCATGATCGACACGACGGACGCGAAGATCGGCCGGGCGATAAAAAAATGGGCGAACTTCATCGCGGCGCCGTGGTGTTTCCGGGCCGGTTGATGGCGCTTTTCACGGGCGTGACCGTGGCGCCGTCGCGCGCGCGCTGCACGCCCTTGACGATCACCCAATCGTCCGCCGACAATCCCTTACGGATCACGCGCAGGCCGTCGATTAAATTCCCCGGCTCGACCAGACGCATCTTGACCGTGCTCTTGTCGCCGACGACATAGACGAACTTGCGCGACTGATCGGTGCCGATCGCTTCATCGGGCACCAGGGCCGCGGCCGGAATCTTGCGGCCCAAAAGCCTGATCCGCGCGAACATTCCGGCCTGGAAAATCAACTCGGCATTGGCGAATACCGCGCGGCCCCGGATGGTGCCGGTTTCGGCGTCGAAACGATTCTCGACGAAATTCATATGGCCCTTGTGGGGAAACCCGGTTTCGTCGGCAAGCGACAGATAAACCGGATTTTGGGTGTCGCGGGAACTCGGCCGCTGGCCGGAACGGTCCAGGCGCGTGTATTTGAGATAGGCGTCTTCCGGCGCGTCGAAATAAAAATAAATCGGATCGAGGGATACGATGGTGGTGAGCATCGTCGCGTTCTCGGTGCCGCCCGCGATCAGGTTGCCGACGCTGATCAGATTGCGGCTGATCCGCCCCGAAACGGGCGCGCGGATTTCGCTGTATTCCAGGTTCAGCTTCGCCGTGTTGGCGGCGGCCTTGGATGCCTCGATCTCCGCCAGCGCGGCATTGCGCGCCTGGGTCCGCTGATCGAACACCGATTGCGACACGTGTCCCTTGCTCAGCAGCTCGCGGGCGCGCTTCAACTCCTTTTCCGCCAGCACCAGACGGGTTTGCGCCAGTTTCGAATCGGCACGGGCCTGTTCGAGCGCGAGCTTGAACGGCCGCTGGTCGATGGTGAACAAAAGATCACCCTTCTTGACCATCTGGCCGTCCTTGAAATGGATTTTATCCAGGTACCCGCTGACCCGGGCGCGGACCTCGACGAAATCGATGGCGCCGAAGCGGCCCGTGTAGTCGTCCCATTCCGTAATCTCGCGCATGACCGGCTGCGCGATGGTGACCTCGGGCGGCGGCGGCGCCTTTTGCGCGGACCCGCCTTCCTCGCCGCAGGCGGCGAGCAAGGTACCCATCAGGGCGGATATGAGAAGAACGATATGATGCCGAGGCTTGGAAAAACGTCTGACGAACATGAGGGCGGCACCGTATCACAGGCGGTTCGACGGAAAGATAATGCTACCTATTCGCAGGAAAGCCCCTTTGGAACAAGACCTTATTGCAGTTTTCATAGCAGGGCCGACCCCTCCGCATACGGGGATGTTATCGCACGGAGCAACTACTATACACTTTGACTGTCGAAAATGGACAAAATCCACCGGAGGATTTGGACATGGCCGAATCTCGCAACACAAGCGTTCTACTAGTTGACGACGATCCGGACGGTTTACAAGGCTACAAACGTACGCTTCGCAAATATTCCGACGTGACGACCGCGGAAAACGGCTCCGGCGGATTGGAGGCGATCGATCAGCACGGCGAATTCGCCGGCGGCATCAGCGACATGCGCATGCCGGAAATGGACGGCGTGGAATTCCTAAGGTAGGTCAAGCAACTCTCCCCGGCGGCGATTCGAATCATTCTGACGGACTATGCCAGCGTGGATGCCGCCATCGACGCGGTCAACATCGGCAACGTCTTCCGCTTTCGCTTTCTCACCAAACCGATCTTCGCCCCCCGCTTGATCACGGTCACGACCGACGCCGCCGATCTGCACCACAAACTGCGGCAGGCCAGAAGCAAGGACGGGCAAGGCGACGAGGAAACGGCAATGATCGAAGAAGAAATGAAAAAGGTCTGGCTTCAGGAAAAACCAAACGGATGGACCTTCTCGCCCAGGAAATCTTCGAAAGCGATTCGAAATACCTGTAAACGCGGTTTAGACCCGCTCCAGTGCCACCGCCAACCCTTGCCCGACGCCGATGCACATGGTGCAGATGGCGTACCGTCCGCCGGTGCGCTGCAACTGGCGCACCGCCGTCAAGGCGAGCCGCGCGCCGCTCATGCCGAGCGGATGGCCTAAGGCGATGGCGCCGCCGTTCGGATTGACGTGCTCGCCGTCTTCGGGAACGCCGAGTTCACGCAACGTCGCAATCGCCTGGCTGGCGAACGCCTCGTTCAATTCGATCACGTCGACGTCGGCGAGTTTCAATCCGGTCAACGCCAGCAGGTTCTTCACCGCCGGCGCCGGGCCGATCCCCATCACGCGCGGCGCCACGCCCGCCGCCGCCATGCCGACGACGCGCGCCACCGGCGTGAGGCCGTTCTTGGCCGCGGTTTTTTCGTCGGCAAGGATCAGCGCCGCCGCACCGTCGTTGACGCCGCTCGAATTGCCCGCGGTCACCGACCCGCCCGTACGAAACGGCGTCGGCAATTTGGCGAGTTTGTCGACCGTGGTCTCGGGCCGGGGATGCTCGTCGGTATCGACGATGATCGGATCGCCCTTGCGCTGCGGGATCGTTACCGGCACGATTTCCTCGGCGTAAATGCCGTTGCCCATCGCTTGGCCCGCGCGCTGCTGGCTGCGAACCGCGAACGCGTCCTGATCGGCGCGCGTGATCTGATAATCCTCGGCGACGTTCTCGGCGGTTTCCGGCATCGAATCGGTGCCGTACATTTCGTGCATCTTCTTGTTCACGAACCGCCAGCCGATGGTGGTATCGTAAATTTCCGTCGTGCGGGCGAACGCCTGGGTGGTTTTCGCCATGACGAAGGGTGCGCGCGACATGCTCTCGACGCCGCCCGCGATCACGAGATTGGCTTCGCCGCAGCGAATGGCGCGGGCCGCCGAACCGACCGCGTCGAGGCCCGAAGCGCATAGGCGGTTGATCGTCGCGCCCGACACCGTTTCCGGCAAGCCCGCCAGCAGCAGGGCCATGCGCGCGACGTTGCGGTTGTCCTCGCCCGCCTGATTGGCGCAGCCGTACAAAACGTCGTTGACGCTTGCCCAATCGACCTTGGCGTTACGTTCCATCAGCGCCTTGATCGGCACGGCCGCCAAGTCGTCGGCGCGCACCGACGACAGCGCGCCGCCATAGCGGCCGATCGGCGTACGGATTCCGTCGCAAATGTAGGCGGCTTTTTCGTTCATGGTCTCATGGTCTCCTAAACGGGTTATGCCGGTTCCGAATGTCCTTTATCGAGCAGCCGTTAGCGTATCCCACGTTCTTTCCTTCGGGCCGACGACGCTGAGCCCGCAGCGCAACGATTCGAGATTGAACACCGTCGCCGGCTGCACGTTGGCGATGTTCACGTCGGGGCCGAATTCCTCGATCAGGAACTTCTGCATCTCAAAAATATCGTTACCCGTCGTGCCCTTGATCCAATGGCCGGGGAGCTCGAACAGAACCTTGGAAACGTCGAGATCGTTGCGCAGCGCGGTCACGAGATCGCGGTTCACCTCGCCGTTTTCCATGATCTCGGCGGCCTCGACCAGGACGATCTCGCAGCCCGAGTCGAAACAGATACGGGCTTGCGTGACCAGTTCCGCCGGATCGTGCCTGTCTTCCTCGGTCTTGGCGCCGACCTCGCCGTGAATCTCGAGGCCGGTGTCGGCGCATAGCCGAATCAGCTTGGCCCGCTCCTGGTCGTCGAGCGGCACGCAGTTATCCGACACCTCGATGGCCTCGACGCCGAATCTTTTGGCTTCCTCGCAATACGGCACCACCGCGTCCCAGCCGAGTTTCGCGAACACGTACTCCAGAAACTGTCCGCCGATGAAGGGGCGGATATCGTATCTGCGGTACAGCGCGAGCTTGGCGCGGTAATAGTCCTCGGTATAAAGCCGCGAATGGCCGACGACGATCTTGCCCAAATCGACGAACGGCGCGCAAAGCTTCAAATGCGCCTCCAGATATTCGAGCGGCTCGCCCCAATCCATCATCATGGTGAGGCCTTGGGTGCGCGGCTTTTCCGTGCTGCGCCCGGGCGGCAGCGCCACCATTTCGAAAGGATGCTTGACCGTTGAGGAGGTCATGACTTAGCGGTAAACGTAGATCGGGCTGGTCCAGGCGAGGGTGCCGTCTTCTTGGGTCAGGCGGATGAAGATCGCGTTGTCGCCCTGATTTCTAAGCGCGATCTTGCGGGTGAACTTAAGCGAACGGTGCGGATTCTCGGTCGGCAGCCGGAAGACCTTGAGATAGCGCGGCAGGATGCC
>JAVJPD010000002.1:0-5309 GCA_040216475.1 Rhodospirillales bacterium | reverse complement strand
GCCTTATTCGGCCTATTCGGCGGCGGCGGGCTTGGCCGGTCGGGGCAGGGCATACTCGTTGCGGCTGCGGCTCAGAATCCAGGCCGGGATCAGGACGAGTATGAACACCCAGCCGATGATCATGAAAGCGTCCTGAAAGCCCAGGGTTTCGGCCTGGGCATAGATCACCTTGCCGAGATAATTGAGGGCGCCCGGTTCCTGGACGGCCTCGGGAACGCCGGCCTCGTTCAGCAGGTTCTCGACCTTGCCGAGGAATTCCCGGCTGGTCGGATTGCCCGCCGTCTGCGTCGCGGTCAGGGCTTCGCTGTGAAACGCGGTGCGGGTCTCCATGATGACCACGATGATGTTGACGCCGAAGGCGCCGCCCATCTGGCGCATGAAATTGTACGTGCCGACGCCGCGGTTGATCTTGTCCGCCGGCACCGCGCCGATGGCGGCCTTGCCCATGTTCGGGTTGACGATGCCGTGGCCGCCGCGGCTGACCATCACCAAAAGCGCGATGGTCCAGAAGGCGGTGTTCACGTCCGCTTCGGAAATGAAATACATGGCGCCGGCGAACAGCAGGCAGCCGGCCATGATGGGAATGTAATTGGGCACATTGTCGGCGATTTTGCCCGACAACGGAATCAGGACGAGCAGCATCATGCCCGCCGGCACGATGATGGCGCCGGCCGCGGTCGGCGTGAATCCCTGGACCGTTTGCGCGAACACCGGAATGGCGTAGTTGGTCGCGAACGCCCCGGCGCCGAACACGAACGCGAGCAGCACGGCCGAGGCGAATTGGGGATTGAGGAACAGCGTCGGATCGAGTAGCGGATTCTTGACGTGCAGTTGTGAAATGACGAAAGCGGTCGCAGACGCGATGCCGATGATGAAGGCCAGCAGCGTCGCGTTCGAACCCCAGCCCCAGCGTTGGCCGTTGCCGATGCCGCCCATGATGCAGACTAGGGCGATGATCAAAAGCCCGTAGCCCGACCAGTTGAAGGACGGCAACTTGCGAGAGAATTTCCGGTGCGGCATCAGGAACAGGCCGAGCAGGAACGCGATGCCGACGAGGCCGAGGGGCATCAGGAACATATGGCGCCAAGAAAACAGATCGATCGCCATGCCGCCGAAGAACGGGCCAAAGCCGGGCGCCATGGTCACGCCCATGCCGTACATGCCGATTACGAACCCGCGTTCGTTTTCCGGAAAGACGGAAATCATGACGGACATCACCAACGGCATGACGATACCGGCGGAAAAGCCCTGTAGGATGCGCCCGGCGATGAGGATTTCCAAACTGGGACTCGTCGCCGCGATCAGGGAGCCGATGGTGAACAGCGACAATAGGCCGCAAAAGGCGACCCGTTCGCCGAGCGCGGCAACGACCCAGGCGTTCATGAGTTGGCTGGCGACCATGGTGGCGATGAATCCGGTGGCGATCCATTGCGCCTGGCCCTGCTCGACGCCGAACGCGCCCATCACGCTCGGCACCGCGACGTTCACGATGGTTGCCGAGAGCACCACCGAAATGGCGCCGATGATGCCGGCGAACGTCACCAGCCAGCGGTAGGCCGGGCCGAAGCGTTCGAATTGCGAGGCGATCGAGGCTTCACTCATGCCGCCAGCGCCTTCTCTTCTTTGGCTTTTTTCTTTTCGAGCTGGCGGGCGACCACATGTTTGTTGGCCCGGCTCAGAATCCAGGCCGGGATCAGCACGAACAAAAAGACCACGGCGAGAATCATGAACGAATCCTGGAATCCCATGGTCATGGCCTGAGCGTAGAGGACCTTGCCGAGATAGTTGAGCGCGCCCGGTTGCTGCACGGCTTCGGCGACGCCGGCTTCGTTCAGAATGGTCTCGACCTTGTGAAGGAATTCCCGGCTGACGGGATTGCCCGCGGTTTGCGTCATGGTGAGCGCTTCGCTGTGAAAGGCCGTGCGCATTTCCA
Source organism: Rhodospirillales bacterium (assembly GCA_040216475.1). Classification (GTDB taxonomy): domain Bacteria; phylum Pseudomonadota; class Alphaproteobacteria; order Rhodospirillales; family CALINB01; genus CALINB01. The sequence goes on along the minus strand of JAVJPD010000002.1, from coordinate 3,376 downwards.
GGATCACCACCATGATGTTGACGCCGAAGGCGCCGCCCAATTGGCGGATGAAATTGAAGGTGCCGACACCCTGGTTGATTTTCTCCGTCGGGATCGAGGCCAGTGCGGCGCGGCCCATGTTGGGCTTGACGATGCCGTGGCCGCTGCGGCTCAGCATGATCAGCAGCGCGATTCCCCAGAAAGTCGTGTTGACGTCCGCGTCCGATACCAAATACATCGCCAGCGTAAACATGAGGCAGCCGAGCATGATCGGAAGGTGATTAGGAACCCGGTCCGATATCCAGCCCGCCACCGGAATAATCATCATCATCATGATGCCCGCCGGGATCAGAATCATGCCGGCCTTGGTGGGCGTGAAGCCTTGAACCATTTGCACGAACACGGGGACGGAATAGTTGGTGGCAAACGTCGCGGCGCCGAACACGAAAGCCAGGATGACCGCCGAGGTGAATTGGGGATTGAGGAATAGGGTCGGATCGAGCAGGGGGTTTCTGACATGGAGTTGCGAAATGACGAACGCCGTGCCGGATGCGATCCCGATCAAAAACGTCAGCAGCGTTCGGTCCGACGTCCAGCCCCAGCGTTGGCCGTTGCCGATACCGCCCATGATGCAGATGATCGCGATCACCAGCAGGATGTAGCCGGTCCAGTTGAACGGCGGCAAATTGCGCAACGAAAATTTCCGGTGCGGCATCAGGAATGCCCCCAGGATGAGGGCGATGCCGACGAGCGGCAAGGGCACCAGGAACATATGGCGCCAGGAGAAGGTATCGATGGCGAGGCCACCGATGAACGGGCCGAATCCCGGCGAGACGATCGTGCCGACGCTGAACAGGCTGATCGCGAAACCGCGGCGTTCGTCGGGAAATACGGAGATAACGGCGGACATGACGAGCGGTGCCAGGATGCCGGCGGCGAATCCTTGCATGATGCGCCCGGCGACGAGCGTTTCGAGGGTCTCGCTGGTTGCGCCGATAAAGGCGCCGGCCGAGAAGATGATCAATACGGAACAAAAGGCGACGCGCTCGCCGAGGGCGGCAATGACCCAGGAGTTCAATAGCTGGCTGGCGACCATGGTCGCGAAGAAGGCCGTCGCGACCCATTGGGCCAGGCCTTGTTCGACGCCGAACGCGCCGGTAATGCTCGGAATGGCCACGTTGACCATGGTCGAGGATATCATCGCCGAAACGGAGCCCGAGGTGCCGGCAATGACCAGCATCCACCGATAGGCGGGGCCGAAGCGTTCGAATTGCTCTTTGTAGCCGATGTCGGGCATGGTCGATTAACCGGTTGAAGCCGTTTTTAGTTTTGAAAACTTGGCCGGCGGATTTTTCGTCCCCGCGCGTCTCAGCAGGAGCGCCGGCAGCAGGGCGCACATGAATATAAACGAAATAATCAAAAAAGCGTCCTGAAATCCGAGGGTGAAGGCTTGGGCGTGGATGACCTTGCCGAGGTAGTTCAGGGCGCCGGAGTGCTGCACCGCCTCGGGAACCCCGGATTGGTTCAGGATCGCCTCGACCTTATCGAGGAATTCCCGGCTGGTGGGATTATCCGCCGTTTGGGTCACGGTCAGCGCTTCGCTGTGGAAAGCCGTTCGGGTTTCCATGATGACCACGATGGTGTTGACGCCGAAGGCGCCGCCGAGCTGGCGCATGAAATTATACGTGCCGACGCTGCGGTTGAGTTTATCGGCCGGGACCGCACCGGTCGCCACCCGTGCCATGTTGGGGTTGACGAACGAAAACCCGACCCGGCTCAAAACCGTCAATCCCGCGATGGTCCAAAAAGCCGTGTTGACGTCGGCTCCGGCCATAAAATATATCGCCGTCGAAAAAACGACCACGCCGCACATGATCGGGATGTGGTTGGGAACGACATCGGCCAAACGGCCCGCGGTCGGCATGAGAACGACGAGCGCCACCCCGGCCGGGATGAGAACGAGCCCGGCCTCGGTCGGGGTGAATCCCTGCACGGTCTGGGTGAACACGGGAATCGCGTAGTTGGTGGCGAAATTGCCGGCGCCGAACACGAAGGCGATCATGGTGACGGCCGCGAAGCGGGGGTTGAGGAACAGGGTCGGGTCGAGCAGCGGCGATTTGATGCGCAGTTGGGTGAACACGAACAGTATGGCCGACAGGATGCCGACGGTGAAGATCAGCAAAATCTCGTTCGACCCCCAACCCCAGCGTTGGCCGTTGCCGATGCTGGCGGTGATGCAGACCAGCGCGACGATCAGGAGGGAATAGCCGGTCCAGTCGAAAGACGGCAGCCGGAAAGTGAATTTCCGATGCGGCATCAGGAACATGCCGAGGACGAAGGCGAAGCAGACGAACGGCAGCGGCACGATGAACAGGTGCCGCCAGGTCAGCGAATCGATGGTCAGGCCGCCGATGAACGGGCCGAGGCCCGGCGCCAGCGTGGTGCCCATGCCGAACAGGCCGATGGCGAAACCGCGGCGGTTCTCGGGAAACACGGAGATGATCGTCGACATCACAAGCGGCATGATCACGCCGGCGGAGAACCCCTGCATGATGCGTCCGACGATCAGGATTTCGAGCGTCGGACTGGCGGCGCAAATCAGCGCACCGGCCGTAAACACCGCCAAGATCAGGCAATAGGCGAGACGGATGCCGAACGCTTCGACCATCCAGGCGTTCAGAAGCTGGCTCGCGACCATGGTGGCGATGAAGGCGGTCGCGACCCATTGCGCTTGGCCCTGTTCGACGCCGTAGGCGCCCATGACGCTTGGGATCACCACGTTGACGATGGTCGAGGACAGCACCATCGAAATGGTGCCGCACAACCCGGTGACGGTGACGAGCCAGCGATACGCCGGCCCGTAGCGCTCGAACTGCTCCTGCCAGGCGGCGCCGGTCGCGGACATGGCGGCGTTTTTGAGCGGCGTCTTCATTTCGAGCGCCCCAAAATCCATGCCGGAATCAAGGCGAAGACGAACACGACGGCGATCACCATGAAGCCGTCCTGAAACCCGAACGACATCGCCTGGGCGTGAATGACCTTGCCGAGGAAGTCGAGCGCGCCCGGCTGCTGAACCGCTTCGGCGACGCCGGCCTCGTTCAGGAGGTTCTCGATCTTGCCGAGAAATTCCCGGCTCGACGGGTTGGCGGCGGTTTGCGTTGCCGTCAGGTTTTGGCTGTGAAACGCCGTGCGGGTTTCGACGATCACCACGAACACGTTGACCCCGAAGGCGCCGCCCAATTGGCGGATGAAATTATGGGTGCCGACGGCCCGGTGCAGGCGTTCGCGCGCCACGGTGCGGGTAGCGGCGGCGCCCATGCTCGGCATGACGAAGCCGAGGCCGCAACGGCTGAGCAGGGCGAGGACGACCATGGTGATGAACGGCGTGTTCACGTCG
>JAVJPD010000001.1:0-1147 GCA_040216475.1 Rhodospirillales bacterium | reverse complement strand
ACTCGACGACCTGCGCGTAAAAATCCAGATCCGCCATTTCGGCGGTCGGGTTGTTCGGATAGTTCAGCACCAGCGCCGTCGGCGGCGGCACGCTGTGCGACACCGCGCGTTCGAGGGCCTCCATGAACTCGGGCCCGGGCGCGACCGGAACGCTGCGCACCGCGGCGCCCGCGATGATGAAACCGAACTGATGAATCGGATAGCTCGGGTTCGGCACCATGATGACGTCGCCGGGCGAAGTGATCGCCTGCGCCAGGTTGGCGAGGCCTTCCTTGGAACCGAGCGTTACGATGGTTTCGGTCTCGGGATCGATGTCGACGCCGAAGCGGCGGGCGTAATAGGCGGCGATGGCGCGGCGCAGGCCGGGAATGCCGCGCGAGGCGGAATAGCGATGCGTGCGCGGATCGCGCACCACTTCGACGAGCTTCTCGACGATATGCTGGGGCGTCGGGCTGTCGGGGTTGCCCATGCCGAGATCGATGATGTCCTTACCGGCGGCGCGCGCACGCGCCTTCATCGCGTTGACTTCCGCGAAAACGTAAGGCGGCAGACGGCGAATGCGGTGAAATTCCTGTTCCATGACCCGTACTAAGCCCGACGAATGTGGCCGAAAAATGAGCAAATGCCAGAAGGCACCGGCGGAAACAAGCTCTTTCGCACGCCAAGAGCCGGTTTTGCCTTTTGCCTAGATCGGATTCACATGATTGATCGTAACCGGAAGGCGCTTTCGATAAATCATGATCCGGTCTAATAGCTTATATAAACATCCGCCCGGCGGTTACCAGCTTCGCCCGAGGGCATGACCTCGTAATAGATCGGTTGCGTGTCGCCCGCCGCCTGCACCTGCATGGCCTGCCGGGATATCCCGTAGCGGCCCAAGGCTTGGGCCACGACGTTGGCGCGGGTCTGCGACAACCGGTAATTCACGTTGGTATGGCGAACCGGGTTCATGTTCCGGGTGCGGCTGCTGGCGTGGCCGACGATCACCACCGGGCGGCCGCCGCTCTCGCGCTGCAACTGGGCGACCTGGCCAAGGATTTGGCGGTCGCGCGACGACAGGCTCGCCGAGCCGTTCGAAAACAGGATCGTCGCCACCTTGGTCATGCCCTGGCCGGGCGCGTATCTCGGCGCGGCCTGCATCGGCTGC